>JAFDCC010000208.1 GCA_019312985.1 Deltaproteobacteria bacterium | reverse complement strand
CGATGCGGCTGAAACAGAACCACGAGCCTGCGGTCAGGCCACGCGTCACGCAGGGCGGAGAGGGTAGCCCGTATTTCGGTCGGGTGATGACCGTAATCATCAACAACCGTAATATTTCTCCTTTCTCCCTTGATCTGCAGCCTTCGCTGCACCCCCGAAAAGCCTTCTAAAGCAGCAGCAATGACGGCAAACGGGATATCCAGCTCCAGCCCCACGGTGACGGTGGCCAACGCATTGTAGACATTATGTGTTCCGGCCAGCGGCAGGCTGACCGTGCCGAGCAGTTCATTTTCCCGGCAGACTTCAAAGCGGGTGTTGAGCCCGGTAGTGCTGATTCCCCTGGCATAAACATGCGCCTGGCCCGTCAGGCCGTAAGTCAGGAACCTTTTCCGGACCTCCGGCAGGATGGCGGCGACATGCTGATCGTCCATGCAGAGGATAACCGCGCCGTAAAAGGGGATCTTGTCGATAAAATCGAGGAACACCTTTTTGATCTCCTCGATTGAACTGTAATAGTCGAGGTGTTCCAGGTCGATGTTGGTGACGACCTCGAGGACCGGGGAAAGCTTTAAAAAGGAGCCGTCCGACTCGTCTGCCTCGGCGACGATGAAGTCGCCTTCCCCCAGCTTGGCATTGGCGCCGCCGAGACAGTCAACCTTGCCGCCGATCACCACGGTAGGATCAAGGCCGGCCTTGGCAAGAACCCAGGAAACCATCGATGTTGTCGTGGTCTTGCCGTGGCTCCCGGCAATGGCAATGCCGAACTTGTTGAGGCGCATCAGTTCGGCCAGCATCTCGGCCCGGGGAATGACGGGCACCTGGGAATTGGCCGCAGCAAGGACTTCCGGGTTGTCTTCGGCCACGGCCGAGGAGGTGACGACAACATCGGCCCCAGTCATCCAGGCCGCGTCATGGCCGATATGGACGGTGCCGCCGAGGCTGGCGAGACGGCGTGTTATGTCTGATTCCTGCAGGTCCGAGCCGCTGATGGTATAGCCCAGGTTGAGCAGCAGCTCGGCGATGCCGCTCATGCCGATACCGCCGATGCCGACAAAGTGTATATGTTTTGTTTTACTGTACATGCGGGTTGTCTGTCTCGTTCCTGTTTTTCAGAGAGCGAAAATTTTTGCGCGGCTGCTGCCGGCCCTGTTTCGCAGAAGCTTGAGGCACTCGGTGACAATTGTCCCCGTGGCCCCGGGTTTGGCTGCCTTTCCTGCCCTGGCGGCCATTTCCGCCAGGCGTTTCCGGTCGGAGAGGAGCCGCTTGATTTCTTCTCCAAGTTTCTTCCCGTCGAGTTCCGCCTGGCGAAACATCACCGCCCCGCCGGCTTCGACAAGGTAACGCCCGTTCATCTCCTGGTGGTTGTCGGCGGCATGGGGGAACGGCACCAGGATGGCCGGCTTGCAACACGCCGTGAGTTCGGCAATGGTCGTTGCCCCTGCCCGGGAGACTGCCAGGTCTGCTGCGCCGTATACTTCTGCCATGTCGGTGAAAAAGGCCTGGACCCGGGCTGTGATTCCGAGATCGTTATACTTTTCCCGGACGCGGTTTTCGTCGTGCGTCCCGGTCTGGTGGATAATATGCGGTAGGGGTGTAAGGCCGGCAAACGAGCCCTCAGCCGCCTCGAGCATGAGGCTGTTGAGGCGGCGGGCCCCCTGGCTGCCGCCGAGGACCAGGAGGGTCATGGAGACCCCCTCTTCTCGCCGCCTGCTTTCACTGGCTTTTTCCAGAATGGCGCTCCGGAGAGGATTGCCGCTGAAAACGACCCTGGAAGCCGGAAAGTAGACTTCGCTGCCCGGCAATGAAACAAAAATCCGGTGGACGATCCGGCCCAGAATCCGGTTGGCCAGCCCCGGGATGGAATTCTGTTCGTGGATGCAGGTGGTGGCCCCGAGGAGGCGGGCGGCCAGGATGACCGGCCCGGAGATATAGCCGCCGACCCCGAAAACGAGGTCCGGCCGAAATTTACGGATGATGCGTGCCGCTTGGAAGAGGGCAACGGGCTGGAACAGGATGGCCTTGATTTTTGCCATCGGGCTTTTGCCTTTAATGCCCAGGCCTTTCAGGGAAATGGCCTTAAAGCCCATGTTCGCCAGGCCGTTGCGGTCGACCTTTCTTTCGGTGCCGATGAACAGAACCTCGCAGCGGGGCAGGGTGTTTATCATTGCCTGGGCCAGGGCAATCCCCGGAAAGAGGTGGCCGCCGGTGCCGCCGCCGGTGATGATGATCCTGGTGCTGTCGGTATTTTTCTGTTTCATCTTACTGTATCACTGTTTCCGCTGCCGGGTTCGCAGGGGTATTCCGCAGGGCCATGACAACTTTCCTGAACACGTCGCCGCGTTCAGCATAACTGGCAAACATGTCAAAACTGGCGCAGGCGGGCGAGAGGAGCACTGCATCCCCAGGAACGGCAAGATGTGCAGCGCGTCTTACTGCGTCCTCCAGGGTCGGGCACCGCTCGACATCGGTAAAGGCGAGAAAGGCGCGGGTCATGGCTTCCTGGGCTTCGCCGATCAGGATCATATGCCTGACTTTCTGCTGCACCAGTTCGTTCAGGACGGTGTAATCACCTCCCTTGTCACGGCCGCCGGCAATCAGGATGACCGGCTGTGCGAGGTTTTCAAGGGCGGAGTAGACGGCGCCGACATTGGTCGCCTTTGAATCGTCGATGTAGCTGACCCCGTTGATTTGAGCCACGAGTGTCATGCGGTGCTCCAGGGGCTTGAATGATGCGAGGCCCAGGCGGACATCAGCGGCGCTGCACCCCATGAGCCGGGCACCAAGGACGGCGGCGGCCGCGTTTTGCCGGTTGGGACCGCTGGTGAGAGCGGTGGCCCCAAGCTCGTAAATCTCACCGTGCATCGGGCCCGGCAGGGCCGCATCGCTGCTGTTCTGCAGGTGGACGACGTCTCCGACGATGGAGGCGCCGGCACGATCCGCCAGCTGGTGGCCGAAAAAGAAGGTGCGGCATTGCGGCCACAGGTTCCGGCGGCTCAGGATTTCCGCATCGTCGCCATTGAGGATGGCAAAGTCATCAGGTCCCTGGGCGGCGAAAATGGTAAATTTTGATTCGGCGTATGAGGCAAAGGATGTATAGCGTTCCAGGTGGTCCGGGCTGATATTGAGGAGAATGGCGGTTTTGAAGGGAATTCCCTCGGTGCCTCCTCCCGTGTCCAGCTGAAAGCTGCTTACTTCTGCCACGACCGCGGCGGCATCCTGGGGGCCGGCGCAGTATTCCAGCAGCGGCGTGCCGATGTTGCCGCCGACAAACACCTTGCCCATGGCCGCCTGCAGGATTTCACCGAGCAGGGTGGCAACAGTCGTCTTGCCGTTGGTGCCGGTCACCGCGATAACTGGTGTTTTTATGAAGCGGGCCGCCACCGCAAGTTCCCCTGTAACCGGGATATTGCGCTCCCTGGCCGCGGCGATGACCCCCAGGGATAGGGGGATCCCCGGGCTGACAAAAACGAGGTCAGCACCGGTGAAAAACCGGGAACTGTGGCCGCCGGTTTCGCAGGAGATCCTGTTGTCGCTGACCCAGTCGAGAAAATCGGGAGGCAGGGAGTTCTGCGGGGAAGCGTCCGAAAGCGAGACCCTGGCGCCGTGCTGCAGGAAGAACCTGGCCGCGGCCTGCCCGGTTTTCCCGAGGCCGGCGACAAGGACATTCTTCCCCTGCAGCGGGGTGAAGGAGTCTGCCTTGGTGCTTTTCTCTGTCATAACGGGTGCGGTACCTGCCGGCAGGATCTTTGCTCTACCGGAGTTTCAGGGTTGCCAGGGCCAGGAGCCCGAGGATGATGGATATGATCCAGAACCGGACCACCACCTTGGGCTCTGCCCACCCCTTTTTTTCAAAATGATGGTGAAAGGGAGCCATGAGAAAGACCCTCCTGCCGCCGGAAACCTTAAAAAAGCCCACCTGGATGATGACCGACAGGGCTTCCATGACGAAAATACCGCCGACAATGGCCAGCAGCACTTCCTGCTTGGTGATGACTGCTATCGTGCCGAGGACGCCGCCAAGGGCGAGGGAGCCGACGTCGCCCATGAAAATCTGGGCCGGGTAGGCGTTGAACCAGAGAAATCCAAGGGAGCTTCCCACCAGGGCACCGCAGTATATTGCCAGCTCACCGGCCCCGGGAACAAAGGATATCTGCAGGTAGTCTGCCAGGATCTTGTGGCCGGCCAGGTACGAAAAGATGAGGTATACGGTGCCGGTGATGATTATCGGGCCGGCCGCCAGGCCATCGAGGCCGTCGGTAAGGTTGACGGCATTGGACGAGCCGACAATGACGGTAAGGGCGAAAACAATGTAAAACCAGCCGAGATCGGGCCGCAGGGCCTTGAAGAAGGGAACACTGAGGTGGCCGTCAAAGTCGGGGTGGCGGTAGAGGATAATTCCCAGGAGCAGGGCGCCTGCCAGCTGGAGGAGCAGCTTGCCCCGGGCACTCAGGCCCCTGCTGTTTTTCCGCGTTATTTTCCGTAAGTCATCATAGGCGCCGATGGTGCCGAACCAGAGCGTAACCGCGAGGATGAGCCAGACATAGCGGTTGGTAAGGTTAGCCCAGAGCAGGGTGGTGTTGATCATAATGAAGATGATCAGCATACCGCCCATTGTGGGAATACCTTCCTTTTGCAGGTGGGTTTGCGGTCCGTCTTCCCGAACCACCTGGCCGAGCTGCAGTTTTTTGATGTAACGGATAAAGGCGGGGGCAACCAGGACAAAGAAAAGGAAAGCGGTTACAGCGGCACCAATGGTCCGGAACGTGATGTAGCGGAACACATTGAACCCTGCAAAGAGGTTGTTGAGCGGGTATAGGAGGTGGTACAGCATAAGTCCTAGTTGCCCCCTGCCAATAAGGGTGAGTCGGTGTGGCGCAGGAGTTCAAGCACCTCCTCCATGCGCATACCCCGTGATCCTTTAACGAGAAGCCAGTCGCCTGCTCCTATCCGGCCGGTCCGGACCAGTTCCGCAAGCCAGGCAACAAGTTCTTTCTTGCTCCTGAAATGGCGGGCGGTTTCCGGTTTCATGCCGGCGTCTCTCGCACCGGTGACAATGTTCTTTGCCAGGCTGCCGAAGGCGGCGAGAAACTCGATGTTGTGCTCCTTAACCTGTTTTCCGAGGGTGAGGTGGGCGGCAGCGCCCTGGTGGCCCAGTTCCAGCATGTCGCCAAGAATGGCAATTCCCCGGTTGTTTCTCTTCAGATCTGCCAGGGTG
>JAFDCC010000207.1 GCA_019312985.1 Deltaproteobacteria bacterium | reverse complement strand
AAGGGAATAAGGGCAGTGGCCACGGAGACCAGCTGATTCGGGGCGACGTCAAAATAGGTGACCTGGTCACCGGTGGTAATGACGACCTCGCCCTCTTCCCGGGCCATGAGGATGTCATCGGACATCTTGCCGGCTTTGTCGAGTTCCACCTTGGCCGGGGCGATCAATTCATTTTTCTCCGCCATGGCATTGAGGTAGACAACCTCGTCGGTTATCTGCCGGTCTATAACCTTGCGGTACGGGGTTTCGATAAAGCCGAACTCGTTGACCCGGGCATAGGCGGCCAGGGATACGATAAGGCCGATGTTGGGCCCTTCCGGGGTTTCAACCGGGCAGATCCTGCCGTAGTGGGTCGGATGCACATCCCGGACCTCGAAGCCGGCCCGCTCGCGGGAGAGGCCGCCGGGCCCGAGGGCGCTGAGCCGCCGCTTGTGGGTCACCTCGGAAAGCGGGTTCGTCTGGTCCATGAACTGGGAAAGCTGGCTTGTCCCGAAAAATTCCTTAATTGCCGAGGTGATCGGCTTGGGATTTATCAGGTCATGGGGCATGAGGGTTTCGACCTCCTGCAGCGTCATCCGTTCCCGGATAGCCCGCTCCATGCGGACAAGACCTATGCGGTACTGGTTTTCCACGAGTTCCCCGACGGTGCGGACGCGTCGGTTGCCGAGGTGGTCTATGTCGTCCACCTTGCCCTGCTCATCCTTGAGGCGGACGAGGTAGCGGATCGACTCGACGATGTCTTCCTTGGTCAGGGTCTTGATCGAGATGTCGGTATTGATCTTCAGCCTGGCATTGATCTTGAAGCGGCCCACCTCGGAAAGGTCATAAGTGGCCGCGTTGAAAAAGAGATTGTTAAAAAAGGAGGTGGCGACCTCGGCGGTCGGGGGGCTGCTCGGCCGCAGCCGCCGGTATATCTCGAGAAGTGCCTCGTCGGTATCGCTCACCTTGTCAAGAGCCAGGGTCTTGCGGAACGAGTCGCTGACATGGGTCCCGTCGATGAAGAGCACCTCAAAGCTTTTTATCTTCGCCGCAATGATTGATTCCAGAACCGACTCGGTGATTTCGCTGTTAAGCTGGGCAAAAACTTCGCCGGAAGAAGGGTCGATGATGTCCCGGGCAAGGTACTTGCCGAGCAGTTCCTCGGGCTCGACGGCAAACTCCTTGATCTTGGCCTCCTGCATTTTACGGATCAGGGCCTTGCTTATCTTCCGGTTCTTCTTGACGATGACCTCTTTTTTCGGCCCGATTATATCCTGGGCGGCACGCTGTCCCAAAGAGTTTTCCGGGTCAAACTCCTTTTTAAATTTATTGCGCCTGACCGTTATCTTCTCGGTCCGGTAAAAGAGCTCGAGCAACTCTTCAGAGTTGTACCCCAGAGCCCGCAAAAGCGTCGTGACATGGAACTTGCGGCGCCGGTCTATCCGGACATAGAGAACATCCTTGACGTCAAACTCCAGGTCTATCCAGGAGCCGCGCACCGGGATGATCCGGGCCGAGTAAAGAAGTTTGCCGCTGGCGTGGGTCTTGCCGTTGTCATGGGCATAGAAGAGCCCGGGGGAGCGCTGCAGCTGGCTGACGATGACACGCTCCGTGCCGTTGACGACAAAAACGCCGTCTCTTGTCATGAGGGGGACAGAGCCCAGGTAAACCTCCTGCTCCTTGATGTCCCGGATATTCTGAACCCCGGTCTCCGTATCGGTGTCATAAGTCACGAGGCGGACGGTGATCTTGATGGGTACGTCGTAGGTCATGCCCCGTTCAACGCATTCTTCGACGGTATACTTGGGATCGCCGTAATTGTAGCGGACAAACTCCAGAAAACAGGTCCCGTTAAAATCGGAAATGGGGAAAATGCTGTTAAAGATCCCCTGCAGTCCAACATCTTCCCTTTTGTCCGGGGCAACGTTGATCTGCAGAAATTTTTCATACGAGAGCCGCTGCATCTCGATCAGGTGCGGTATCTCTACAATACTGGTGGTTTTAGCAAAATTCTTTCTGACTCTGTTCATCGTCTCCATCGAGCAATGCCCTCGCCTTTGGTAACCTGTTTCAGCCCTGGACGTACTGCGGGCTTTCATTGCGGCATGCGGCACTTTTCGGCTGGCGCCCACGCCATCTGCAATTTGCAAGTAATTTTAAACTGTTACGACATAAATGCTAAGATGATTCCCGTCCATCTTGCTGGACTTCCTACAGAACGCAACAACGCTACGGGGACAAATCCCCGTAGCGTCTTATTCTGTTATGACCGGCCTCTGGCAGAGGCCGGCTTCTGCCGTACAACGACCCCGGCAGTCATAAAAGTTTCTGCACCCTGTTATGGTGCAAACCGGTTTATTTAATTTCAACAGCGCCGCCGACAGCCTCGATTTTTTCCTTGATCTCTGCGGCTTCTTCCTTGCTCACCCCTTCCTTAATCGCCTGCGGTGCAGATTCGACCAGTTCCTTGGCCTCCTTGAGACCCAGGGAGGTGATGGCGCGGACCTCCTTGATCACCTTGATCTTCTGGTCCCCGGCACCGGCAAGGATAACGTCAAATTCCGTTTTCTCCTCTTCCGCGGCAGCACCGGCATCAGCCGGGCCGGCACCGGCTGCAGCAACTGCGACGGGGGCGGCGGCGGAAACGCCGAATTTTTCTTCCAGTTCCTTGATGAACTCCGAGAGCTCGAGAACGCTCATGCTTGCAATAAATTCTACGACATCATCTTTTGTTACAGCCATTTTCTTATCCTCCTGGCGACGTTATGTCTTGTAATGTTTTCAGTTAGCAGCCTGTTCTTTCTGTTCTTTGATTGCTTGCAGTGCATAAAGAAAAGTCCGGGGAACACCGCTTAACACCTGCACGAGGCCGGTGGGCACAGCATTCATGACAGAGAGCATCTGCCCGAGCAGGACCTCCTTGCTGGGAAGCCTGGACAATGCCATAATGTCTTCTGCCGACAGCATCTTGCCGTCAAGCACTGCAGAACGGATCTTCAGTTCAGGGTGATCCTTAGAGAAGTCTGTAAGGATCTTGGCAGGGGAAACAGGGTCGCCGTAGGAAACCGTCACCGACGTTGTTCCCACGAAGTCCTCCTGCAGTCCCTTGTACGCCGTGTCCGCAACAGCCCTGATGAGCAGGGTATTCTTGGCAACCCTGAACTCGGCGTCGTTGCGGCGCAGACTGTGCCGCAGTTCCTGCAGATCCTGCACTGTAAGGCCTTTGTAGTCGGCAACTATGGCAATGTTTGCCTTGGCAAACTTGCCGCTCAGTTCCGCGACTTCCGCAACCTTTTCCTCGCGATTCACTTTTTTCCTCCTCCTGTGGTCCGGAACAGCTCCGGCCCGGTAAAGGTTTTCAACAGGTACAGGTCTGGTTCAATGGTGCCGAGCGCTTGCTAACTGTTTCTCGCAACTTTTATGGAGACATGCGGTCTCCAGGATGATTCCTTGCAGCTGTAAAAACATTTCACAAAATTGTCTCGGCAGGCCCCCCTTGCGAAGGGAATTAAACATAAGTACCTGCTGTCTCCGACTATGATCCCGGGCGGGGTACCAGGTGCCCGGGTTTTCTATTTTGAAGCGGGGGTCTTGCCGAACCCCGCATTGATTACTCCTCTGCTCTTGCTAGGACTGCTTGACCAGGTTGCGGACATCGAGGGGGTCAATCTTTACCCCCGGTCCCATGGTCGTCGAAAGGCTGATGCTCTTCAGGTAGATACCCTTGCTTGTCGAGGGCTTGAGCTGAATAATCCTGTCAATAAAGGCAAGGACGTTTTCCTTCACCTTCTGCGTACCGAAAGAAGCCTTGCCGAGCATGGCGTGGACAACGCCGGCCTTGTCAACCTTGAAGTCAACCTTGCCGGATTTGATCTCCTTGACGACCCGTCCGATATCAAAGGTAACCGTGCCGACCTTGGCGTTCGGCATCAGGTTCCGCGGTCCGAGGATCCGGCCTATCTTGCCGACGGTGGCCATCATGTCGGGCGTAGCGATTGTCCGGTCAAACTCGAGCCAGCCACCCTTGATCTTTTCAACGAACTCGTCACTGCCGGCATAGTCTGCCCCTGCATCGAGAGCCTCTTTTTCCTTTTCGCCCTTGGCAAAGACCAGGACCCGGATCTCCTTGCCCGTGCCGTTTGGCAGCACGACGCTGCTCCGCACCATCTGGTCCGCGTGGCGGGGGTCAACACCAAGCCGGATGGCGATGTCGACAGACTCGTCAAACTTGGCGTAACTTCCCTTCAGGGCAGCCTCCACCCCTTCATCCAGGCTGTAGACCTTGCCGGCATCAATGCCCTCGAGAACTTTTCTGTAATTCTTGCCTCTTTTAGCCATGACAACACTCTCCATCGATATAAAAAATATCCCTGCTGGGTTTATTCTGAAAAATGATCTTTGCCGTTGAACTGAATACTGCAGCGTCCTTACTCAGTAACGGTCAGCCCCATGCTCTTGGCAGTCCCCTCAATAATCTTCATGGCGCCCTCGATATCAAAGGCGTTCAGGTCCGGCATTTTGATCTCGGCGATCTCCTTGATCCTGGTGCGGGAAATCTTGCCGACTCTCTCCATCTTCGGGTTGCTCGACCCCTTCTTAAGTTTGGCCGCCTTCATCAGCAGGACGGAAGCCGGCGGCGTCTTCGTGATAAAACTGAAGGAACGGTCGGCATAGACCGTTATAATCACCGGAATAATCGTATCGCCCTGCCCCTGGGTCTTGGCATTGAATGCCTTGCAGAATTCCATGATATTGACACCGTGCTGCCCCAGGGCAGGGCCGACAGGCGGTGAAGGGTTGGCTGCCCCGGCAGGAATCTGCAATTTTATATATGATTGAATCTTCTTAGCCATCATTATCCTCCTAAATCAAAGCACAATAAAAATTACGAAAAGAACCTTCCTGCCTTACCCTTTATCCGGTATAGCCTGAACTGCTCCCGGTGGTTGCTCAGTCACTGGCGACCTGGACAAATTCAAGTTCAACGGGGGTGGAGCGCCCAAAAATCGAGACCATGACCCGGACCCGCCCCTTATCGGGATACACCTCGTCAACAACACCCTGGAAGTTGGCAAAGGGGCCGTCAATGACCCGGACCGCATCGCCGACCTCGTAGGTAACCTTCGGTTTCGGCTTCAGGGCCCCGTCCTTGATCCTGCCGATGATCTTCATCGCGTCCTCATCGGAAAGGGAGGGAGGATTCCTGTCATTGCCGACAAAACCGGTGACCTTCGGGGTGGAACGCACCGTATGCCAGGTATTGTCGTTGAGCTCCATGTTGACCAGGATATACCCCGGGAAAAACTTTCTTTCCGAGGTTTTCTTGGTCCCCTTGACCATTTCAAGGACCTGCTCCTTGGGAACCAGGATCTCACCGAAGAGGTCATCCTGCCCGGCATTCCGTATCCGTTCCTGGAGGGTGGTCTTCACCTTATCCTCGAAACCGGAATATGTGTGTACGATGTACCAATGCCTCGCCATAACCTCTAATAACCTCAAATGTATGCCGGCCGTTCACGTATCTTCCAGGATACGGCAACGCGCTATTTCAGAATATATGAAACCAGCTTTCCTAAAAACAGATCCACCGCCCCGAGGTAGATGGATATCAGAATGACCAGGGCAATGACGACTCCCGTTGACCCCATGGTCACTTTCTTGTCAGGCCAGGCAATCTTGTTGAATTCGGACTTCACCTCGCCGGAAAATTCCCTGATGCGGGCCAGAGAAAATTTGCCCGCCTCCGGCTGGTCTGCTGCAACCGCTTTACTCTTGGAGGATCGCTCGATTTTCTTAGCTGCCATTGTCTAGTCCGTCCTTCCAGCTGCACACCACGCTGAAGGCTGCTTTTTCCCGGGCAGGGCCTGACCGGGTACCAGGTGCGTATCGGTCAATGGCAGGCCAGGAGGGACTCGAACCCCCAACACCCGGATTTGGAGTCCGGTGCTCTACCATTAGAGCTACTGGCCTACCCTGTTTATTTTGTTTCCTTGTGTAGGGTATGGGTCCGGCAAAACCGGCAGTACTTCTTAAACTCGAGTTTCTGCGGCGTGTTCTTCTTGTTTTTCGTGGTGGTGTAATTCCGGTTCTTGCACTCGGTACACCCCAGTGTGATTATATTTCTCATCCCTGCACCCGGTATATTCTGTTGTCTGTTCTCTGTTCAGCACCGAACAGGTCCGGCGGCCATACGCCTATTCAATAATTTCGCTGATAACGCCCGCGCCTACCGTGCGGCCGCCCTCACGAATTGCAAAGCGGAGCTCTTTCTCCATGGCGATCGGCGTGATCAGCGTCCCATCAATGGCAACGTT
>JAFDCC010000206.1 GCA_019312985.1 Deltaproteobacteria bacterium | reverse complement strand
GTCACCCCGCTGGCGGAGTACACATTGACATCGGCCTCGAATATCTTCCGGTGGATTGCCGCCAGGGCCCCAAGCTCGTCATCACCCTGGACCAGAAAGGCCTTGTGGGGCCCCTCAAGGTGCAGGCCGATTCTGACAGCCTCATGGCGCAGCAGGGCCGGGTCGCTGGGAAAGATGGTCAGCTGGGTAACACTCGGCCCCACCGGCACGGCGGCAAAGGCAAGAAGATTGATGCCGAGCCCGGCCAGGTTGGAAAGAAATCGGTATGCCTCCCCGGGAACGTCCGCAACAGTCGTGTGATAATAATCCACCTTTGAAATCTTGAATTCCATCCCTCTGCCCTCATTAAAATGGTTCACCATCCCGTAACCACGGAATACTCCTTATAATTGATAGTATAATCATTGTTGGTTCGGGCGCTTTTCGGGTAATGAAAAAAGAACGCAAATTTCCGGCAGACAGCGAGCCCCTCAGGCAGCAGGCGGTTTGATTTCCCTGTTTCCTGGTTGTTCCGGGCCGCGGAGAAAGGAGACGAGCATGCCGATAAGGGCGATACAGCCGCCCGCCGCCAGGACAAGGTGAAAACTTGCCATGAACATTGCCTCCAGGGCGGGGCTGTACTCCTTCAGGCTGAGGCCGCTACTCATACGGTAAAATGCCGAGTTGAAGATGGCGCCGGCAAGGGCGACTCCCAATACCATCCCGAGATTGCGGGCCGCGGCGATGGTGGCCGAGGCGACGCCGCGGCTTGCAGGCGGTACGGCGGAGAAGGCCACGGCGCTGTTGGGCGGCAGGAACATGGCCGTTCCGGTACCAGCAAGGACAAGACGCCAGAGAATGGAAAAAAGCGAAGCCCGGGCCGGAATCAAGGCCAGGGAAAAGAGAGCAGCGGCAATAAATCCCATGGCCAGGGTACAGAGCAGACGGGAGCCGATCCGGTCGGAAAGGGCTCCGGATAAAGGCGACACGACAAAGAGGGCAAAAAAGATACAGGCCATGATGCCGCCGGCAGCGTTTATCGGGTAGCCGCACGGGTGCAGGAGGTAAAAGGGCATGAGGAAGACAATAAAGAAGAGGCAGATAAAGAGTATGACCGCAGCTGCAATGGGCAGGGCAAAAAGCCTGACGCCGAAAAGGGGGCGCGCCAGCACCGGGTGGCGTACCTTGGTCTCAATGAAGAGGAGACAGGCACCGGCAAGGATCGATGCGGCCAGGAGAAGAAGGATCGGCGCGGAAAAATATCCCCACTGGTAGGCGTGTGTCACGGCGACGAGAAATGTTCCCAGGACAAAGGCAAGGAAGGCGGCACCCGCCCAGTCAAATGTTTCCTCCGGCCTGGTGATGTCGGCCCTGCTGCACGTAAACAGAAAAAAGACCCCGGCAGCGGTGAGAAGACCGATGGGTACGTTGATGTAAAAAATGGCGCGCCACGAGAAGTAGTGGATGAGAAGGCCACCGAGCACCGGCCCGGCCGTGAGGCCGGAAGCCACCACGGACCCCATGAGGCCCAGGGCCCGGCCGCGCTCTGTTTCAGGAAAGGTGTCAACGATCAGCGCCGGGGTGCAAGCCATGGTCATTGCCGCGCCAAGTCCCTGGAAAAAGCGGGAGACGATAAGCCAGAGGGCGCTTGAAGCCATGCCGCAGAAAAGGGAACCCAGGGAAAAGAGCAGCAGCCCGAGACTGTAAATGACCCGCCGGCCGAGAATGTCGCTTAGCCTGCCAAATGAAAGGAGCAGCGAGGTGACGGTCAGGAGGTATATCATCACGACCCACTGGACGGCGGCAAGCGGCACTCCGAAATCCGCCATGACGGCAGGGAGAGCGATGTTGACAATGGAGCCGTCCAGGGTGGCCATGAAGATGCCGACGGCAACCATGAGAAAAACGGGCCATTTCTGCGTTCCGGGCCGGGATAGGGGATCAGTTTTTGCCATGAGTCCGAATTGGTAAATTAAACAGGTGACATTGTCAACCGGCTGTTACCCGGCGAAGCGGTAAATTGCCTCGACATTGGGCACCCAGTGCGACAGCCCGGTCGTTGCCCCATCCGGAAGGTGCTCGTGGCTGCCAATTACCAATGCGCCACCGGGTCGCAGGCGGCCGAGGATCCGGGCCATGATTTCCTTCTGCAGGTCCGGGGTATAATAGGTGAATACCAGGTTGCGGCAGAAAATGAGATGAAAGGGCCCGGGCGGCTGCTTTGTCCTGATGTCCTGCTGCAGAAACCGCACCGGTTTTCTGTGCCGCTCTTCCAGGCAGAACAGGTCATGTTTTCGGCAAAATGTTTTTTCTCTCCACCCAGGCGGCAGTTCTCTGAGGCTGGCCGCAGGGTAACAGGCCGTTTCAGCCAGGGCAATCATGCGGCGGTCAACCTCCGTCGCCAAAATCCGGAGCGTGGTCTGCTGTTCGGCAAATCCTGACAGGCTCCAAAGCAGGCTGACGGAGTATGGCTCTTCGCCGGAGGCGGCCCCGATGCACCAGCAGGACAGGCTCCTGCCGCCTTGTTGCCGGGTCAGTTCCAGCAGTTCCGGGAATACGTGTGCGCCCAAATTGCTAAAGACCCTTCTGTCACGGTAAAACCTGGAAATGGTGACCCGGCACAGCCCGTCAAGAAGCTTCCATTCGCCAGGGTTTTCTGCAAGGTAGTTGCGATAGCACTGTAAATCATC
>JAFDCC010000205.1 GCA_019312985.1 Deltaproteobacteria bacterium | reverse complement strand
GCACCAACTGCAATGGAAAGATCCATTTGAAACACCCTGGCCGGATTCCGCCCTGCCCGAAATGCGCCAAAACCGAATTTCGGCGCTCATAAGAAGGGCGCTGAAGAAGAGATAAGCATCCAAAATCTATACTTTTTATCTCATAAAAACAAGGTAAGGCTGCCGGTGGACATGGCAACATTTCAGGAATATTTTACAAGTTCCGATTGATAGCAGGAAGTGTGACCAGGCTAGTTAAATCCCTGCATATGAAATGAAAAACCCCCAAAAAACAGGGGGCAATGTTCAGGTCTTTTCTACTTGGCACTGAAAGACATAGCAGCGGGAATTTATAGTCTTGTGTCAAACGGGAGACTTTCAAGAAACAGGGGAATAACCTTCCATATAGGTTGCTCCCCTTTCTGCAATACACTCCTCATGCTGCCGCAAAAGGCTGTTGACTTCATTGTCACCCAGTTGCATTACATAAGCATATTTGTCGGCTAAAGAGGTGAGGCTGTCTCGTAATTCCAATAAAGGACAATCCTCAAGAGCATACTCAGAAAATATACATTCCTGGATAAGGCCAAACAGCAGGGCTCTTTCTTCAGAAAATGATTTTTCCAACATTGGATCCATCCAATTCAGCTCCTTAAAAATAAAAAAAACAGAACCAAATGGCTCTGTTTCATATGAATTATAAGTTTATTCTATTCGGCATGCTGGTAAGCCATTGAGCTTTCAAAAATGACATTTCTGTTCTCAGCTTGCCAACGCGCCAACCCCCCTTCCATGACGCTGACCTTGGAAAAGTTCCAGAACTTAAGAGCCCAATAAATTCGGGTCACGGTCTTTTTTTGATTGTCGCTGTCATAAAGCACTATATGGTCTTTTGGCTTCAATCCCATTTTGTCTAAAATGCGTTTTATTTCCGAGAGATTGGGCGGCAATATAAATTCTTCCCCCTGAGAATAAACTTCTTTGCCCCATTGCATTGTCAATGCCCCAGGCAGATGACCTCTGTTGTATTCATCAAAGGATAAATCAATGATTTTGACAGAATCCAAGTTGTCGGCCACCCACTGAGTTGAGACTCGTGACGTAACCCCATTGCCGGCAAATGCTAAAGATGTTGTGATGAGGCACAACAGGAAGGCACCTGAAATGATTCCTGAAACTTTGCGTATATTTTTCATTTGCTAAGCCGGGTTGAGTTTAAAAGGACAATTGCAAGTCCTATGAACCTAAAATTTATATATGCAATTTTTAATCCAAAAAAAACTGCAATTTAATCACCTTGCCCAATATTCTGATATAAATATAAAAATAAAGTTGTTGCTGTTTCTATACTCTGGGGGCAAACCTAAAATCAGGGTGTTCCGACAAAGGCAAGTGACAATTTTCGTCACGAAAAGAAGGATTGTCGAGACTTGATGTGTTGGATGGATTTTCTACTGAACAGGTATCTTATCGGCCATTGACAGGGGCAGGTACTCAGGTCATGTCGTCAGGCGGCGGCGCAAACTCGGAACTTTTGATATGAATATCGCGCTGGGGAAACGGGATGGCGATGCCCTCCCGCTTAAACGCATTGTAGGCAGATATCAGCAGGTGGTGGATCTGTAGCCCTTTATCCCTGGGATCCTTGACCCAGCAGAGCAGTTCAAAATTAATTGACGAATCGGCCAGGGCCCGCAGCCGCACCCGCGGCTCCGGCGATTTTTCTATGTTCCCGTTGGCTGCGGTGACTGCCAGCAGAACCTCCTCCACTTTCTGCAGATCGCTGCCGTAGGCGACACCGACGGGGACCCTTATCCGGAAACGGGGTATCGGGGCGCTCTCATTGATTATCTTTGAATTGGCAATAATGGAGTTCGGGATGGTCACGATAACATCGTCCCGGGTCTTGATGCGGGTGGAACGGATGCCTATCTCCACCACTTCGCCCCGCTCGCCGCTTTCCAGGATGATATACTCGCCTACCTTGTAGGTATTGTCCATGAAGATCGAAATGCCGCCGAAAAAATTTGCCAGCGTATCCTTGGCGGCAAGCGCCACGGCAATGCCGGCGATTCCCGCCGAGGCAAAAAGCGGTGTCAGGCTGATTTCCCAGATGGCCAGGAACCAGAGAAGGCCGGCAATGATGACAACGACGCGCAGGACATTCTTGAGAAGCATCAAAAGGTCTTTGCCGATCTTGCCCTTCTTTCGGGAATCGGCCATGTACAGCTCAACCATCCAGTTGAATATCCTGATGAGGGCGATGAGCCAGAGGAGGAGGAGAACGCTCTTGACGATGCGGGGCAGGATCAGCTTCCAGGGATCGCCCATGGTGCCGATGGCGAAAACATGCAGGAGCCCGAGGCCGAAAACTGTCCAGACAATCGGGACATGCAGGTACTTAATCAGCTTGTCATCAAAAGTTATCCGCGTTTTGGCCGCCACCCGGAAAAGAACCCGGTCGATAAATATGTCCACTGCCTTGGCCAGAAGGGCATAGACCAGGAAGATGACAAACTGTCTCAGCAGGATGTTTTCCTGCAGGACCATAAATTGATCGATGAAAGTGGAAAGTTCCATGCGGTCTCGACCTGAAGGGGGTCCGTGTCCTGGAACTCGTCGATGATGAGGTGACGGAAGCGGCGCCGGAAGTGCTCGCGCACCGCGGGACGGTCGCGGAGCGCATCGCGCGCCTTCAGCAGAAGGTCCAGGAAGTCGAGGACCCCCTTTTCCGCCTTGGCCCGTTCATACCGCACCGTCACCCCGGCGAGGGCACGGACGAGGCGGCCGTGGACATCGGCGCCCAGGGCGGCGCGCCACGCCTCCGCCGACTCGCGGGACCAGGCGGCGATCCCGCGCGCCTCCTCAAGGGCCTCGACGCTG
>JAFDCC010000204.1 GCA_019312985.1 Deltaproteobacteria bacterium | reverse complement strand
TGTGCTTCAACACCATCTGCATTCGATCGCTGTAAATCCCACGAGGCGCCTGTAAGCGGGCGGGATTCTGAAAGGCCGGGCTCTCTTTCCCGGATCTTTACCCCTCTTTTCCTCTGCTTTGCCAGGCGTACATTATTAATTCTGCAAGCTGCCGGTGAATGATTATACCTTCTAACGCGAATATCATGAACAAAAAATATTGCCGGAGCCGCGTTACATGAAAACCCGACCGCTTCGTGGCGCTGCGCTTCCCAACGAGACGCTTGTAATTTTACATCGATCTGAATACACTGAAAAGTATCTGCCGCCTCTGTAACAGGCTGTGATTTTTCAGCTATACTCAAAATATATGCAATGAGGAACAACTCTATGGATACCTATTACCACCCCAAGGACCTGCCGAAGTTTGCCGAAATAACCGAAGGGGCCCCGGAGCTGGCCGAAAAATTCTTTGACTACTATGCTGCCGTTTTTGCCGAGGGCGAGCTGACCCAGCGGGAAAAATCCCTTATCGCCCTGGCCGTGGCGCATGCCGTCCAGTGCCCCTACTGCATAGACGCCTATACCCAGGACTGCCTGGAAAAGGGCTCGAATGTCAATGAAATGACAGAGGCAATCCATGTTGCCACGGCAATCCGCGGTGGCGCTTCCCTGGTTCACGGTGTCCAGATGCGCAACGTTGCCGGAAAAATTTCCCTCTAGCTCCCTGCGCATGTCGGATCCAAACACGGACAAAAATCCGGAGCTCTGCCTCTCCAAGGTCCAAGGTCTTGTACCATTCAAAGACACCCTGGTTGGCCGGGGTTTGGCTCTCACCCGGGGGGAGTGCACCACCCTCCAGGTCAATGTGGGACTGCTCTGCAACCAGAGTTGCCGGCACTGCCATCTTGACGCCGGCCCTACGCGTCCGGAGGTTATGAATGCCGAAACCGCTGCCGCTGTAATCCGGCTGGCGGAACGGTTCAGGTTTCAGACCATTGACATCACCGGCGGAGCGCCTGAAATGAATCCGCACATCGAAACGCTGCTCCGGAAACTGGCCCCTCTGGCCGACACCACTATACTGCGGTCAAACCTTACCGCCATGGCCGCAGCAAGGCAGGAAAGGCTTGTCGATCTCGCCGCGGCCAACGGGGTGACCATCACGGCTTCCCTCCCTTCCCTGAATGAGACCCAGGCCGAAACACAACGCGGCAGCAAGACCTTTGCCGCCTCCATCAAAATGCTCAGAGAACTTAACCGGTATGGTTATGGTTCCCCCGGTTCAAACCTCGAACTGAACCTGGTGAGCAATCCAACCGGGGCCTTTCTGCCCTCCTCCCAGGAGCAGGTAGAAAAACGCTTTCGCCAGGTTCTTGCAGAGAAGTGGGGCATAACCTTTAACAACCTCTATGCCTTTGCCAATGTTCCCCTTGGAAGATTTTATACATGGCTGGAGGATTCCTGCAACCTGGAGAACTACCTCCATAAACTTGCGGCCCAGTTCAACCCCTGCACCCTGGACGGTCTGATGTGCCGCTCCCTTATTTCCGTATCCTGGGACGGTTTCCTGTTCGACTGTGATTTCAACCAGTCGCTCCAGCTGTATATGGGCGGCAGTAAAAGGCATATATCGGAGCTTGACGAACTCCCCGGCCTCGGAAGCAGTATTGGTGTCGGCGACCACTGTTACACCTGTACCGCCGGCTCGGGCTTTACCTGAGGCGGCTCAATGGGTGCCTGAGGTCCAGGCGTCAACAGAAAAATCCAGCGGGACAGTCGGCGGATAACTGCCAGACACCATCAAACATTTTTGTTTTTACCGGGAGAAATGGTCCGAAAATTTGCCAGCGTCAGGGAGGCGAGTGAAGCGGCGGTCAGTATTATTATTGCCGTTGCCCGCAAGGCTGCAGCCGACCGGGGGTTCTTTTCCCTGGTCCTGGCCGGGGGTACAACGCCGGGGCTTACCTACCGACTCCTAGCCGAACCGGCCAATGCGAGGCAGATACCCTGGCAGCAGTGTTATTTCTTCTGGGGCGACGAACGCTGGCTGCCCCTTTCACACCCGGACAGCAACTTTGCCCTCGTGCACGAAGCCCTCCTTGACAAGGTTAAAGTCCCGGGGCGCAATATCTTTCCCATCCCCACCGGGGAAGGCACCCCGGGGGAAGCGGCCGCGCTGTACGAAAAGCGGTTGCGGTTTTTTTTCCAGAACCGTTTGCCGGCAGCAACAAGGCGCGGCAATGCAAGAGGCGATTTCCCAACCTTTGACCTGGCGCTTCTGGGAATGGGCCCGGACGGGCACACGGCCTCCCTCTTTCCCGGCTCACCCCTTCTGAAGGAGCAAAACAAATGGGTTGTTGACGTCCCGGAAGCAACGGGCTCACCGCCGGTGGCGCGCATCACCCTGACCCTGCCGGTTTTCAACCGGGCTGCAACTGTTCTTTTCCTGGTAGCCGGACCTGATAAATTGAAAATACTGGAGACGATCAGGGCGAGGCCGCAGGAGGCAGAAGAACGCTACCCGGCCGCCCGTATCAGGCCGGCCGGCAACCTGGTCTGGCTGGCAGCGGAAAAGGGCTGAAAAGCGCCTTAGAGAGTCTTGATCGCCTCAGTGAGGGGTATACCATTGGGCGCCATGGCATTGGGGTTGATCTTCAGCAGTTCCTCCCAGGCCTTTATGGCGCCTTCGCGGTCATTGAGGTCATAGCGCAGGACAATGCCCTTATTAAAGCGTGACTGCTCATGCCCCGGCGCAATTGTCATCGCCCGGTCAAAAGCATCAAGAGCCTTTTGCGGCTGCCCGGTACGGCGGTACATGACACCGAGATCGGTAAGGACATTGGCGTTATTCGGGCTCAGTTCAAGGGACTTTTCATAGGCACGGATGGCTTTTTCAAAGCTGTTGGTGTCAAAATAGATATTGCCCAGCTGTATCCAGGCATTGACATTCGTCGGGTTGAGGGCCACCTCCTGCTCCAGAGCCAAAATCCTTTTTGCCTGGTCACTGGAAAAACCAGGTTGCTGCTGTTGCTGCTGCGGCGGACCGGAGGTTGTCTGCACTGGCCCTGACGGGCTGGACTGCATGGCACTGTAAAAGATACCGCCCAGAAACCCTACAACCAGGGCAACCAGGGCAACAATCATGGTAGTTTCCTTTTTCACAAGGCCGGTTTCCGGACTTTTCTGCTTTGCCATAAATCCTCCCGTTAATATAAACTGGTATTGCCTGCCAGCCCCTGGCCCGATTTCAATCTACCGAAGGGAACAGGACATTCAACAGCGGGCATTGGCGCCGCACCGCTGGAGAGCATCGAGTGTCTGCCGCTGCAGCCATCCCTATTTTATAATACATAAATTTCAATGCGACAAGCGGTGAAATAAGGCGGCAAGGGCGGCTAAAGGCCTTCCCTGCCAACTGCCTGCCGCAGGTGCGTCCTGCCGCCAAGAACCTTGACAAAGAAGGCTCCAGTGGATATGGGATAGTTTGTTTTATTTTAGAAAACCCGTTCCACGGTTCTGCTGTTTCACCACAACAGCAAAGGAAAATAGAGTGTTTCAAAAAGCATTACTTTTACCGGCAGCGCTTCTCGTTATTATCCTCCTGCAGGGTCCGGCTGACATTTGCAGGGCGGCCGACACCGGCCCGAAAAATATGGAACTGAAGAGTCCCAGCGGCAAACGGACCGCCCGGTTTCCCCACCGGAAACACCAGGAACTCTACCAGTGCCGCGAATGCCACCACGGCTCGAAAGACGGGAAGATAACGCCGTACAGGGAAAACATGCAGGTCAAAAAATGTGTTGCCTGCCACAATGAAAATGAGATGGAGAACCCGCGGTTCAACAGCTTTAAGCTGGCTGCCCACGGCTTGTGCAAGGTGTGTCACAAGAAAATGAAACAAACGGCGCCGACAAAATGTTCCGGCTGTCACATCAAGTAGCGGCCTGCTGCCGAAAATATACCAGCCCGGAAAGCTTTTCCCCTATTTCACCGCCGACTGCATCTTGGAAAAATCGCCAACCCTGAGAAAGAGTTCGGAGATGGCGGTCAGAAGATTGAGCCTGTTTTTCTTCAAGGCCTCATCTTCGGTCATGACCATGACCTCGTCAAAGAAAAGATCCACCGGCTCTTTCATCTTCAGGATAATTTCCAGCGTTCTGCCATAGTCCCTTGCCTGCAGCAGCGGGTCGGCCTCAGCATGTACCCTGACAAAAGTCTCATACAGGGCGCGCTCGGCCCCGTCCTGCAGGAGCTCTTCGTCGACAGGCCCACCCCGGTGGCCCCTGATAATGTTCATGACACGCTTGAAGGCCGCGGCCAGGACAGCAAAAGAGGGCTGCGCCCGGATTGCGGCAAGGGCATCTATTTTTGCCCGGCAATCAACCACGTCGTCAAATGCGATCGAGGTGACAGCCTCAACCGCTGTCCCCGGAAGCCCCCGGCCGGTAAGGTCATTTGCGAACCGGCCCTTTATGAATTCGATAATAAGGTTCTTTGCCGCGGCCCGGTCGCCGTTCAGTTTGTCGCCGTAGAAAGAAAGGGCCGCCTCAACTGTTTCTGCAAGGGACAGGTGGAAGCCATGGGATTCGACGATGTGGAGGAAACCAAGGGCAAGCCGCCTCAGGCCAAAGGGGTCGGTGGTTCCCGTCGGCACCTGGCCGATGCCGAAGCAGCCGCTGATGGTGTCAATGCGGTCCGCCATTCCCACGAGGGCGCCGGGAATTCCGGCAGGCAGGCTGCCGCCGGCCCTGACCGGCAGGTAGTGCTCAAGAATGGCGGCTGCAACCCCGGCGGGTTCATTATCGAGCAGGGCATAATCCCGGCCCATGATGCCCTGCAGGGAGGGGAATTCATTAACCATTGCGGTCAGCAGGTCCGCCTTGGCGAGAAGTGCCCCCCTTTCGGCCGTCTCCCTGTCAGCCGGCGCCAGTTTCTCTGCCAGGGTACCGGATAACCGCACGACCCGTTCCGTTTTCTCCAGCATGGTGCCAAGCTCAGCCTGGAAAATAATGCCGCTGAGGTCGCTGACCCTGTCGGCGAGCGTTCTTCGCCTGTCATCCTTGAAAAAGAAGAAAGCATCCTCCAGGCGGGCCCGCAGAACCCGCTGGTGTCCTTCCGCCGCCAGCTTCTCATCCGGGACGCGGGTATTGTTGATCGCGACAAAATTGGCCGCCAGTCTGCCATCGGCAGCGGTGACGCAGAAATACTTCTGGTGCTCCCGCATGGCCGTGATGAGGACATCGTCCGGAATTTCCAGAAATCGTTTTTCGAAGGTGCCGCAGACTCCGTTGGGAAACTCCACAAGGTTGGTTACCGTGTCGATGAGTTCCTGATCCTCCAGGACCGTGGCACCTGCTACACCGCTTCGTTCAGCCGCCCGCGTGATTTCGTCCACAACTCCCCGGCGCCTCTCCTCCAGGTCCACCAGGACATGATTGCGGCGCAGCATTTCGACATAATGGGCAAAATCGTTCACCTCGACGGGTGCGGCAGGAGCCATAAACCGGTGCCCCCTAGTCGTCACGCCGCTTGTGATGTCGCCGACCTGGAACTCGACCTTGCGCCCCTCATAGA
Organism: Deltaproteobacteria bacterium; assembly: GCA_019312985.1. GTDB lineage: Bacteria > Desulfobacterota > Desulfobulbia > Desulfobulbales > BM004 > BM004. The sequence goes on along the minus strand of JAFDCC010000204.1, from coordinate 3,123 downwards.
GAGCCAGCAGCCAGTGGATCGGGCGGGCAAAGGAGGTTTTTCCCGCACCCCAGCGCATGGATTTCGGGAAGGGCAGCTCCACGACAAGGCTTTGCAGGACCTGCGGCAGCAGGTCCAGTGTTTTTTCACCCCGGCGCAGCCTGACAAGCATGACATATTCACCTTTGGGGGTATCGACCACCTGCAGGTCTTCCACCGCACCACCCCTGGAGCGGGCAAAGCAGATTGCCGCTTTTGTCGGGTTGTTGTCAGCATCAAAGGCTGCCTTGCGGGCCGGCCCCAGAAACTCCTCCTCACGGTCCGGCTGCTGTCCGACAAGGCCCTGGACACAAATGGCAAGGCGCCTGGGCGTTGCGGCCCGGTGAATCGTCTCAAACCGGAGGTCAAGCTCGGCCAGTTTCTTGGTTATCCCCTTTTCCAGACTGTCCAGGGCGGGGACGATAAAGCCGGCGGGAATCTCTTCAGAGCCTATCTCAAAAAGTAACTCGTTCTGCATCGTCTCACTTCAGTGTTCGGGTTAGTATTTTCCGCTTCATCCTGCCGGCGGCAGGGATTGCTGCTCCCTATCCGGCGGCATGCCGGTCCTGCTCCTGCGGACCGTCGAGGACGGCAAATGTCTTATACCCTTCCGACAGGTTCTCCACGGTGACCGTAAACGTTCGAATATCATGATTGCCGGAAAATTTTCTGCCGAGGGCCCGGGCAGTTTCCTCGACCGACAGGCCCTGCTCTCCGTAAAACTGGGCGGCCAGGGGATCGTCGCCGCTGTGTTCTTCTGCCCGGCCGAAGCGGCTCTGGCCGATAACCTCCTCCACCATCCGGATAACATCCTCAATCCAGATAAAGTTGCGGTAGCGGATGCTGATAACCGCATTGCCCCAGTGACCCGGGGAACGGGGGAGGCCGCCGCCGTTCCGGAGCCGCAGCGGCGCCGTTATGGGGACACTGATCTGCAGCACCAACTGGTAGTGCGTATCGAGCGTTCCGTACATTGTACACTGGTACTCGCCTATGCCGATGCCACTGCCGGACGTTGTCGGCCGCCGGACAAAATAGGGAAAGGCGATCTCCAGGTGGGCTGATTCCGCCTCCAGGCGGTTTTTCATTTCTTCCAGGATAAGCCGCAGGTTCTTGATGTCAAACTCGCCGTGGAACTGGTTCAGGATCTCGATGAACCGGCTCATGTGCGTTCCCTTGAACCGGTGCGGCAGATTGACGAACATGTTGAAATTCGCCACGGTCCGCTGCAGCTGCTTCGCCTTGTCCCGCACCATGACCGGGTAGGTGATGTCCTTGACCCCCACCTTCTGAATGTTGATGCGGCGATGGTCCCGCTGGCTTTGGATGTCCTTCATAACAGAGATCGGGGCAGTACCGGGGCTGTCCGGCTATTTTACGAGGTAGCGCCGGACCGCCTCTTTCAGTTCGCCCAGGTCCGAGGACTTGACAATATACTCATCCGAGGCCCATGCACCAAGGTCCTGCTTGTACTCGTGGTAGGCGGTGCTCAGAATGACAGGCAGGGCCGGATTGATCTCCTTCATCTGCCGCAGGACCTCAATGCCGTTCATGTCCGGCATGTTGATATCCAGGATGACCAGGTCAGGGGAGATCACCTTGAATTTCTTCAGTGCCTCCTCGCCCCTGAAGGCCGAGTGTACTTCGAACCCCTCTTCTTCGAACTCTTCACGGTAGAGGAGGTGGATGCTCTCCTCGTCATCAACCAGCAGGATTTTTTTCATCATGTATCTCCGCGTCAAAGTGCCGGGTAGGTTTTAGTGACCCATGCCGCATCTTTCCCGGCTGCTGCCGTTCCCGGATTCCGCCAATATAAAAACAGCTGCCGCCAGGCTTTACTCCAATCATCTCCCCGCCGCCGTCTCAAAGGCCTCCCGCATATATACCGCGGCATCCTCCGGCGGCATGGGGTTGATATAAAAGCCGGACCCCCATTCAAAGCCGGCGGTTGTCGTGAGCTTGGGCCGAATCTCGAAATGCCAGTGGAAGTACTCCAGGGGTTCGGAATGCAGGGGTGCTCCGTGCAGAACGAAGTTATAGGGGACATTCGGGATGCAGGCATCCAGGCGTCGCATTGTTTCGGAAAATATCTGGGCAAGGGCAATAAAGGAGACGTCATCGGTCTTGATATAGGACGATGAGTGTTTTTTCGGCAAAATCCACATCTCGAACGGAGAGCGGGGCGCAAAGGGCATGAGGGTGATGAAGTGCTCGTTCTGGCATATGACCCTGATCTTTTCCCGGAGCTCCTGGCGGATAATGTCGCAGAAAATACACCGTTCCTTGTACTTGTAATAGGCAATGCTGCCGTCCAGTTCGGAAACGATCATCCGGGGCAGGATGGGCAGGGCAACGAGCTGCGAGTGGGAATGCTCGAGGGAGGCGCCGGCTTCCTTGCCGCTGTTCTTGAAGACCATGACATACTTGAAGCGGGGATCACGGCCCAGGTCGACCAGCCGGTCACGGAAGGCCCAGAAAACATAGAGGAGACGGTCAGGGGGGAGGGAGGTGAAGGTGTCGTCGTGATTCGGGCTCTCAATGAGAACCTCATGGGCCCCGATGCCGTTCATCTTGTCGTAGATCCCAACGCCTTCCTTGTTGAGATCTCCCTCGATGACGAGGGCGGGGTACTTGTTCGGCACCACCCTGACCTCCCAGCCTGGGGAATTGGCGGGGGCGGATGGATTACGGCCGTAGGCTAGTACTTCTGCTGGAGTGGTTTTCTCATTACCGGGGCAGAGGGGGCAAAAGCCACCCTTGACTGCCTGCTCCTGTATGACAAAATCTGTAGGTCTTCTGCTGCGCTCCCTCGCAATGATTATCCAGCGGCCGAGGATAGGATCCTTACGTAACTCTGGCATCTTTTTTTACGGCTGGGCATGCTCTTTTTCATGCTGCTCCTGAGCGGTCTTGCACTTCACGCACAGCGTTGTGACCGGCCGGGCCTCAAGGCGCTTAATGGATATTTCGTCGTCACAACTTTCACAAATCCCGTACGTGCCGTTATCAATACGCTCCAGAGCTTCCTTGATCTTGGCAAGCAGTTTTCTCTCACGGTCCCTGATACGCAGCTCGAAATTTCGGTTGGATTCAGCCGTTGCCCTG
>JAFDCC010000203.1 GCA_019312985.1 Deltaproteobacteria bacterium | reverse complement strand
TCGTCTTTTTCCTTGCTCCAGGACATTTTTTGTACCTGTGATTCCGCGTCTGCCCCGGAAAATTCCGCCAGGCACTCGGCCAGCATTTCCAGGGATGTTTTCTGTAAAACCGGATGGCGGACGTCCGGCCCTATTTCCGCGAGCGGAACGAGGACAAAAAGCCGCCTGGCTATTTCCGGGTGCGGCAGGATCACCCTGGGGTCATCGCTCACCCTGTCGCCCCAGTAGAGCAGGTCCAGGTCAAGCGGCCGGTCCTGAGGCGCTGGGCCCCGCTCTCTTATCCTGCCGAGGCTGGCCTCGATGGCAAGCAGCTGCTGAAGCAGCTCTTCCGGTTCCAGGGTCGTCCGGATACATCCCACCGCGTTCATGAACCAGTTGGTTGATTCCATGCCTACGGGTTCAGTCCGGTATGGTTCGGACAGGGCAAGGAGGCTTACGGCGTCATTTTCGCCGAGCCGGCGCCAGGCCTGCAGCAAATTTTCGCGGCGGTTCCCCAGGTTAGAACCGAGGCCGATGTAAGCGACAGCCATGACCTGCGGTACTGTCAGAAGCCGATGGCGGCCATGCGGTCGACGGCCTCTGCCAGTCTTTCCCTTGACACGGTCAGGGCCATGCGGACATACCCCTCGCCCGGGTCGCCGAAGCCGTTGCCGGGGGTGGCCATGATGCCGCCCTTGTCGAGGAGGAGGCCGGCAAAGGTTGCCGAGGTGTAGCCGGCCGGGACCTCGAACCAGACATAGAAAGTGGCCTTCGGCGACGCAACGTTGATGCCCAGCTTCTGCAGGCCGGCCACCAGGGTGTCACGCCGCTCGGTATAAATGGTCCGCATGTCAGCGAGGCACTGCTGGTCGCCCTCCAGGGCCTCGATGCCCGCGACCTGGATCGGCTCGAAGATGCCGGAGTCGATATTGCTCTTGATGCGGCCGAGGCCGTTGATGATCTTTTCGTTGCCCGCAGCCCAGCCGATTCGCCAGCCCGTCATGTTGTATGTTTTTGACAGCGAGTGGAACTCGATGCCGACGTCCATGGCGCCGGGTGTCTCCAGGAAACTCGGCGGCACATACCCGTCAAAGGCCATTTCCGAGTAGGCGAAATCATGACAGATCATGATGTTGTGCCGTTCGGCAAAATCAACGACTATTCTGAAAAAATCCTCGGTGGCAAGGGCGGCAGTCGGGTTGTTCGGGTAGTTGATAAACATCATCCTGGTTTTGGCAAGGATGTCGAGTGGGATGGCGCCCAGGTCCGGGAGAAAATCGCTTTCCTTCAGCAGGGGCATCTCGTGGGGCGTGCCGCCGGCAAACAAGGTCGCAATCGCGTAGACCGGATAGGCGGGACTCGGCACCAGGACGACGTCGCCCGGGTTGACAAAGGCCAGGGGGATATGGGCGATCCCCTCTTTCGAGCCGATAAGGGAGACAACCTCCCGGAGCGGGTCGAGAGTGACCCCGGCCCGTTTTGCATACCAGCGGCTCACCGCCTTCCTGAACTCGTTCATCCCGGTGTAGCTCGGGTAGCGGTGGTATTTCGGCTCCCGGGCCGCCGCGGCAAGGCTGTTGATGATATTGCCGGGGGTCGGGAGGTCGGGGTCGCCGACGCCGAGGTCAATAAGGTCGACGCCCCGGGATATGGCCTCTGCCTTTTTCCTGTCAAGCTCGGCAAAAAGATAGGGGGGGAGCTGCTTCAGCCTGTCTGCCTGGTTTATCGTGATCATTTCTTTCATACCCTGTTTCGCTGAGTTGTCGGTTACGCCTCCTGACTGCAAACGGCAACAGCCCGGCCATGGCCGCCTGTTGCCGCTGCCGGGCAAATTTTCAAGGAGATGATATTACAGGTCCTGCAGTCCCAGGACGTCAAACATGGTGTAGAGCCCGTTGGGCTGGTCCACCACCCAGGCAGCCGCCAGGCTGGCGCCGCGGGCAAAGTTGTCCCTGCTGTGGGCCCGGTGCGTCAACTCGAGCCGCTCGCCGGCACCGGCAAAGTAAACCGTGTGTTCACCGACGATATCGCCGGCCCTGATGGTCTGCAACCCGATTTCCCTGTCGCTCCGTTCGCCGATTATGCCGTGCCGGGCAAAGACACCGACATCGTTGATATCGCGGCCGACGGCCTCGGCCATCACCTCGCCGAGCTTCATGGCGGTGCCGGACGGCGCGTCTTTTTTCATCCGGTGGTGGGCTTCGACGATCTCCATGTCATAGTCATTGCCGAGAATACCGGCCACCTTGGCGGCCAGCTTGAAAAGGACGTTGACCCCCACCGCCATGTTTGGGGCCTGGACGCACGGAAAGTGAGCGGTCAGCTGCCGCAGCTCCTCCAGGTTTTCCGGGCTTAAGCCCGTGGTACCGATAACCATGGCCCTGTTTTTTTCCGCCGCCCTTCGGGCGATCTGCATGGTGGCCTCATGAAAGGTGAAGTCAATAATGACGTCGCCCCGGTCGATGACGCTGTCAAGCCCGTCGGCAACGGCGATATTGACGGTGCCGTAACCGCCGAGCTCGCCCATGTCCCTGCCGATGTCGGGACTGTCGCTTTTCTCAAACCCGGCTGCCACCTCAAGGCCCGGGTGCTCGTTGACCATGAAGCCAATGCGCCGGCCCATGCGGCCCGCCGCCCCGGCAATAATTACCTTTGTCATGCCTTTCTCCTTCTCTTTCGAACCTTGTTGCGCAAGCAGTCGACAAACAAAAACCGGCCCGCACCGGGCTATATCAGACCGTAGGCGGTGAGGGCCGCCTTCAGCCTCGCCAGCGTCTCGTCATTCATGGGGGCAAGCGGCAGCCGCGGCGCCCCGGACTTAATCCGGCCCATCAGCTCCAGCGTTTTCTTGGCCGGCACCGGGTTTGTGTCATAGAACATCGCCTGCATCAGCGGAAAAAGCCTGTAATGCAGTTCCTTTGCCCGGGCCAGGTCGCCGGCGAGGGCCGCGTCCATCATCGCGGCCATGTCCTTCGGCGCCACGTTGGAGGTGACGGAGATCACCCCGGTGCCGCCCAGGAGAACCGTGGGCATCGAGGTGAAATCATCACCGGAGAGAACGGCAAAGTCATCCGGGCAGAGCCGGATCACCTCGCTGACCTGGTTCAGGTCGCCGGTTGCCTCCTTGATCCCGGCAATGCCGGGAACTTCGGCAAGCCTTGCCACCGTGGCGGGCAGAATGTTCGAGCTGGTCCGGCTCGGGACGTTGTAGAGAATTATCGGGATGGCCACCGCCTCGGCCACGGCCCGGTAGTGCTGGTAGATCCCTTCCTGCGAGGGTTTGTTGTAGTAGGGTGAGACCATCAGCACCCCGTCGGCCCCGGATTCCTTCGCATGCCTCGTCAGTTCAATGGCCTCGGCCGTGCTGTTGGAACCGGAGCCGGCCAGGACCGGCACCCTGCTGGCAACGGTCTTCACCGTCAGCTGCACGACGCGGTGATGCTCCTCGTGGCTCATGGTCGCGGACTCGCCCGTGGTGCCGCATGGAACGATGCCATGGGTTCCGTTTGCAATGTGAAACTCGATAAGGTCAACGAGCCCCTGCTCATCAATCTGCCCATCGGTAAAGGGCGTGACTATTGCCACGAAAGCTCCTCGGAAAATGCTCATCCTCTCTCTCCTTTTTCAGACATTTTTTGCTTTTCCTTTTATTGTACTGTGTTTCCTCGTCTTTTAAAATATTTTCCGGCCCGCCCTTTATTCGCGCAGCGCATCCGCATTGATGACGCCCTCGTAAATTTTATGGGCCGGGCCCTGGAGGTAAATTCCGGCATCCAGGTCAAGCTGCCGCCCGCCGTTTTCCCCGGTGACGGAAAAATCAATGACGAGCTTTTCCCCACCGGAGGTTATGACCGTCACCGGCGGGTCGGCCCGCTTCAGCAGTGCCGCCACCAGGGCCGAGGCAACAGCGCCGGTGCCGCAGGCCATGGTCTCCCCTTCGACGCCCCGCTCGTATGTTCGCACCATGAGGCTGCCGCCGGGAAGAACCTGGGCAAAGTTGGCGTTGGTGCCGGCGGGCTGAAAGGTATCGTGAAAGCGGATCTCCCTGCCCCAGTCAGCCACCGGGACCATGCCGGCGTCGTTCACCAGGAGCACCGTGTGCGGCACCCCGGTATTGACGAAGTGGAGTGTCTGCTCGGACTGGCCTAAAGCTAAAGGGATATTGAGGCGCAGGTCGCCCGGGGCGGTCAGGCGGATTCTGACTTCCTCCACCGCCGCAGCAAGGATAAGGGCCTCTATTTCGCCGGCAGCTGTCTCAAAACGCATGGCCTCGGGGGCAATGCCCTTCTCATAGGCAAACCTGGCAGCGCACCTGGCGCCATTGCCGCACATCTCGGCCCTGCTGCCGTCGCCGTTGTAAAACTGCCAGCGAAAATTCGCCCTTTCAGAATTTTCTACCAGTATCAAACCATCGGCGCCGACCGAAAACCTTCTCCTGCAGACAAGGCGCGCGAATTCCGCCTGGTCCGCTTC
>JAFDCC010000202.1 GCA_019312985.1 Deltaproteobacteria bacterium | reverse complement strand
GCCGATCTTGTTGGTCGGCTTCAGCCCCCGCATGTACATGAGAAATCCTGCCATGCGCGGCAGCATGCCGTTGTTGAGGGTGGCGCAGCCGAGGATTACGGCCTTGGCGTTGAGGACGTCGGTCATGACGTCGCTGCGGTGGGAGTGGGCCAGGTTGATCAGCTTGACGCTGACACCGGCCATGTTGATCCCGGTGGCGACGGCCTTTGCCATTTTCTTGGTTGATTCCCACATGGTGTCGTAGATGACGAGCGCCTTACGCTGCCCCTTGTTCTGGCTCCAGTCACTATAGGCCTGCAGGACATCGTTGATGTGGGAGCGCCAGATGAGGCCATGGTCCGGCGCGATCATGTCGATCTCGAGCCCCATCTCCTGCACCTTGGCGAGAAGCTTCCTGATAAGGGGGGAGTAGAGGGTCAGGATGTTGGCGTAGTACTTGGCCGTTTGCTCCATGAGTCCCGAAAAGTCGACCTCGTCGTCAAACCGTTCGCTGGAAGCGTAATGCTGCCCGAAGGCATCGCTGGAGATGAGGATTTTATCTTCCTGGAAGTAGGAAAACATGGAGTCGGGCCAGTGGAGCATGCGGGTTTCGAGAAACTGAATGTTCTTGCTGCCGAGGCTGATGACCTGGCCGTTTGATACCGCTTCAAGGGGCCAGTCCTCCGGGTGAAAATGTTCCTGGATCGCCTTCAGCCCCATCTTGGAGCAGTAAATCTTTTCCGGTTTGATCAGGTCAACGATCTCCGGCAGGGAGCCGGAGTGGTCCATTTCCACGTGGTTGATAACGAGGTAGTCAATATCGGTCGGGTCGACGACCTGCCTGATGTGGTGCACCAGATCATTGAAGTGACTCTTTTTGACCGTGTCAAACAGGGCTACCTTCTCATCCTTGACCAGAAACGAGTTGTATGTTGTGCCTTTGTACGTCGAGTAGCCGTGAAAATCTCTGATGTCCCAGTCAATGGCCCCGACCCAGAATATTTTATCTTTAATTTCAAGGGCTTTCATCTTTTCTCCTTGTTCCGTATAAGTTGCAGCCCCCCGGTCCCGGTCCCGACGGGGCGGAGGGATTATTGACCGGACGGCATCTCATGGCCACCCAGCCGCGGATGCTTCCGCTTTACTCCTTTGCCGGCAGGGTAAAGGTCCGCTGCCCCAGTTCGGTGTCCAGCATGAAAAGGGCGCTGGCATCCTTGCCGATCATTTTCAGCTTGTCGACCAGGCCGCCGGCCGAAGCCTCCTCCTCGACCTGTTCCGATACGAACCACTGCAGAAAGATGGTGGTTGCATGGTCCCTTTCCTCCTGGGCCAGGTTGACAAGGTCATTGATCAGTCCGGTGACCTTCTGCTCGTGGGCCAGGACATTCTGAAAGGCATCCAGGGGCGAGGCCCAATTGGAGGGTGGCTTGTCTATGGCCTTCAGGGTTACCCGGCCGCCGCACTCACAAACATAATCAAACATCTTCATGCCGTGAAAGAGCTCCTCCTGGGCCTGCTGCCGCATCCAGTTGGCAAATCCCCCGAGGCTGACCGATTCGAAAAAGGTGGCCATGGAGAGGTAGAGATAGGAGGAATAAAGCTCGGCATTGATCTGCTCGTTGATGGCTTTTTCCATTTTCTTGCTCAGCATAATGTCTCCTTTCCTTTGCTTTTCAGGGTTTTTGGGGTAACAAGTTGCCCGGTATGACTGAACGCGGTTTTGTGGCGCAGTGCCGCCAGCCTTGTTCTGCAGGCGCAGCAGTTCCAGAAAAAAAACGGCATAAGACCGTCCCGTTAGAAACACTCTTCCTGCACCGTACGGCAGGGTTCAAGGTTTTTTGGGTGCGAATATATCAGCTCTTCCAGAGACCGTGCAGGTTGCAGTATTCCCGGGCGCTGACCTCGCTCGCCTCGACCTGGAATACGGCCTCGGGGGCCTCGCCGGGGTTCAAAAACTGCCGGTAGGCCGTGTCGCCGGCAATGAGCTCGATCCACTCGATGTAGTGTTTTTCCTCCATGGGGTGTGGGACAGAACCGACGGTCACCTTGTAGCCGCCGTCGACCTTCTCGACCACCGGCACATGTTTTTCCCGGGCCGCATCAACGGTGTTTTCCACCTGCAGCGTCATATCCTGGCCGCAGCAGACAAGGGTTCCCTGGCCGGCGTGGATAACCTCGACCATGTTGCCGCAGATGTCACACTTGTAAACTTCCAGCTTCTTTGCCATGATGAACCTCCTCTGTATGGTATCTTACGGATTATTCCGATTGTTCAATAGTTTTCCCCCAGCAGTTCAAAGTGGGCCCTGGGGTGGGCGCAGGCCGGGCACTCTTCCACGGCCTCCTCCCCCTCGTGCAGGTAGCCGCAATTGCGGCAGCGCCAGGTCTTCTTGCAATCGCGCTTGAAGACCCGCCCCGCTTCTATGTTGGCCGCCAGGTCCTTGTACCGCTTCTCGTGCTGTTTTTCCGCTACGGCGATGGCCATGAAGATGGCGGCGATATTTTTGAACCCCTCGTCAACCGCCGTCCTGGCAAAGCCGGGGTACATGGTGGTGTGTTCGTAATTCTCGCCGGCCGCCGCCTCCTGCAGGTTCTCCAGTGTCGTGCCGATCACCCCGGCCGGAAAGGCTGCCGCTATCTCCACCTCACCGCCCTCGAGGAGCTTGAAAAGCCGCTTGGCATGCTCCTTTTCCTGGTTTGCCGTTTCCTCGAAAATGGCGCTTATCTGCACATACCCATCCTTTTTGGCCTGGGAGGCAAAATAGGTATAGCGGTTGCGTGCCTGGGACTCACCGGCAAAGGCTGTAAGAATGTTTTTCTCTGTCTGCGTTCCCTGTAACGTCGCCATAATCCCTCCTTATGAAAAGAAATATTTTGAGAATGACTCCCAATAACAGCTTCGCGAGCTCGTGGCAAGGAAAAAAAAGTGGGTGCCGGCGTGCTGCCTGTGTGTCTGGAGCCTGTATTGTTACCCTAACCATGCAAGGGTGAAAGAATGGCGGTACTATACAACAAATAAAAAAAAAATTAAATTACTGATCGCTGCAGGGAAACAAGATTCCTTACATCCGTTGGCGAAAAATCCAGAAACGAGAACATTCTTTTTTCCAAATCCTGGCAGCGGCTGTAATTTTTGCGGATGGCACGGCGGCGGAGCTCGTTGTTCAGGCCGTAGCGCTCAAGGATATAGGCGAGCCGCTCCTCGAGGCTGACGACCTGGTCGTGGTTCACCCTTTTGTCCGCATAGTAGACGATCTCTTTTTCGGTTAAGCCGGCTTCCGGCAGGTAGTTTTTCAGGATAACGTGTTCGGCGACAATGTCCGCTATTGCCCCAAGGTCGTGGGCCATGCAGATCTCGTACCCCTTTTCCGCATGGTCATCATCGTTGTCGAGGCAGGAGGTCTTGCCGATGTCGTGGAGCATCGCCCCGGCCACGACCGTCTCCAGAGAAAGGTGGTGGCCCGAACCGATGAGGCCGTTGGTAATGAGCTCTGCCACCCTCGCGACAAGGATGGAGTGGGCCCTGATGTTGGGCAGCATGTGGTGTTGCTCCATGAGGGCCAGGCACTCGTCAACGCCCGGGACAGTGGCGGGGGCGGCTGCCATGATTCCTAGCTGCCCTTACCGCTCAACTCGTGGACCGCATCGATGAAGATTTTTGCCTGGGCCGGCGGCGTATACTGGTGGATGCCGTGCCCGAGGTTGCAGATATGGCCGCGGGCCTTGCTGCCCCCTTCCAGGATTTTTGCAACGCGGGCCCGCAGCTGCTTTTCGGGCAACAGCAGGGCAACGGGGTCCAGGTTACCCTGGACGGAGAAATTCGGACCGATCTGCTCCACCGCCCTGCCAATGTCGACGCGCCAGTCAAGGCCGAGGACATCGGCGCCCGATGTTTTGGATAAATCGAGCAGGGTGGCGCCGTTGTTGGCAAAGTAGATTATCGGCACGTCGGTGCTCTGCCGCAGTTCGGCAATAATGCGCTGGACGTAAGGAAGGGCGAAACGCTCGAAATCGACCGGCGCCAAAACCCCGGCCCATGAGTCGAATATCTGCAGGGCCTGGGCCCCTGCCGCTGCCTGGGCCTTGAGGTAGAGGCTGGTGCAGTCGGTGATCTTTTCCAGCAGGTCCGAGTAGAGGTCCGGGTCGGCAAACATCATCTTCTTGGTCTCGAAGAAGAACTTTGAGGACCCGCCTTCGATGAGGTAAGTGGCAAGGGTGAAGGGTGCGCCGGCAAAGCCGATGAGCGGCACTTTTT
>JAFDCC010000201.1 GCA_019312985.1 Deltaproteobacteria bacterium | reverse complement strand
TACAGGCTGGGTACCAGCAACAGCGTAATCGCGGTGGCGAAAACGATGCCGTACCCGAGCGAAAGTGCCATGGGAATCATGAATCTGGCCTGGCGGGAGGTCTCGAAAATCATCGGTGCCAGACCTCCGAAGGTTGTGAGGGTGGTGAGCATGATCGGCCTGAACCGCTGAATGGCGGCATCCTGGATCGCAGCAGCGGCAAGGAGGCCCTTGCGGCGGCGCCTGTTGGCAAAGTCGATGAGGACCAGGGAGTCATTGACAACCACCCCGGACAGGGCGACAACCCCAAAGAGGCTGAGAACGCTGAGGCTGTAGCCCATGATGACATGGCCGATGACCGCGCCCACGAGGCCGAAGGGGATGGCCAGCATTATTATGAGGGGCTGGATATAGCTGTTCAGCGGAATGGCCAGCATGGCGTAGATAATGATCAGGGCGGTCAGCAGTCCCCGGAGAAGACTCTGGATGCTTGCCGTCCTGTCGGCCTGGCGGCCCTGGTAACTGAAACTGAGTCCCGGGAAGCGGGCCCGCAGGGACGGAATAATATCGGCATTGAGAGCCTCTGTGACCTGGGCGGCCTGGCTCCGGGGCCGCACGTCGGCGGAAACAGTAACGACCCGCCTGCCGTTGCGCCGTTCGATGCTGGTGTCGGCCCGGCCCCGCTCAAGAACGACGGCCTCCACCAGCGGCACCTCGCCGCCATCCGGGGTCCGCAGGATCATTTCCTCCAGGTGAAACTCCGAGATCCGCTCCTCCTTCGGAAGGCGGACCATGACCTTGACCTCGCTGCGGCCGCGCTGCTGCCGCAGTGCCTCGGCGCCGTAGTAGGATTGGCGGACCTGCCGGGCAATGTCCGCGGCATGCAGGTCGAGGCTCTGCGCCTCCGGCTTCACCCTGAAATCAATCTGCTGCTTGCCTGGCGAAAAGCCGTCATCGATGTCAATGACGTTGGGGAAAAATTCCAAGGCGCCGGCAAGCTCCGCGCTTGCCTCTTCCAGCACCCCGATGTCGCGGTGGCTCAACTCCAGTGAAATTGCCGCCCCCCGGCCTGGGCCGCCGGCATCCGACTCAAACTTGATAAACTCGAGGCCGGCGATCTCGCCGGTTTCCTCCCGCCACTGGCGGGTGACTTCCGCCGTGGAAACAGGGCGGACCTTCGGCGGGGTCAGGTAAATACGGACCTGGGCCTCGCTCCCCTCCACCGAGGCATAAATGCCCTCTACCAGCCTGTCGCCTCCGTTGCGCTCCGCCACAACCCGGCCCGACTCCACAAGCCGTTGCTGCACCGCCAGGGTCCGTTGCACCGATGTGCCGAAGGGCAGCTTGGCGGTCACCGCGGCATAGTCCGACTCAATCTTGGGAAAGAGCTCAAAGCCCATGCGGCCGCTCTTGATATAGCCGAAGGCCAGGAACAGGACAAGAAGACCCGCGGAAAACGAGATATAGCGCCAGCGCAGGACTAGGGCGAGAAACGGGCCGTAGCGGGTCCGGATAAAGCCGACAAAAAAAGCACTGAACCGCTGCTGCCACTCGTGCAGCCTGGTAAAAAGCCTGCCCTCCCGCCTGGCGCCCTTGTGGCCCAGGTGGGCCGGCAGGATAAAGAGGCTTTCCACCAGGGAGATGAAAAAAACGGTGACCACGACGAGGGGAATCTGCCGAAACACCTTGCCCATGAAGCCGGGAACAAAGAAAATCGGCATGAAGGTCACCATGTTGGTGAGGACGCTGAAGGTGACCGGCATGGCGATATCCCTCGCCCCGGTTACGGCGGCGTCAAGCCACGCCATCCCCTGCTGCCGGTGAAAGTAGACATTTTCCCCGACAACAATGGCATCGTCCACCACGATCCCGAGGGTGACGATAAAGGCAAACATGGACACCATGTTGAAGGTGACGCCGATGGCGGGGAGAAACAGAAGGCTGCCGAGAAAGGAGATGGGGATGCCGAGGCTGACCCAGAATGCCAGCCTTGCCTCCAGAAAGACCGCGAGCAGGATAAACACCAGGCCGAGCCCGATGAGGCCGTTGCGAAGCATCAGGTCGAGGCGCTGCTTGTATATTTCCGATCGGTCATTGCGGGAGACGAGGGTCAGCCCCTCGGGGAGGATATAGTTGATCTCCTCCATCTGGCGGTGCACCGCCTCGGAGACCGAAACCGGCGTCTGGTCCCCTATCCTGTAGACCTCAAGCATCACGGCCGGCTTGCCGTTAAAGGTGGCAAAGCGGTCCGTCTCCTCAAAGCCGTCCCGGATGATGGCAATGTCCTCCAGGAGGAGTTCGGTCCCCTCCGGTGTCGTAATAACCGGGATCTTGGCAAACTCCTTGCCAACTTCACGCCGTTCGGTTACCCGGACCAGGACGTCGCCGCCCTCGGTGCGGATTGCGCCGCCCGGCACCTCGACCGCAGCGCGCCGCACAAGAGCGGCCACCTCGTTGAGAGTGAGGCCGTACGTCCGCAGAACGTTCTGGGGTATTTCAATGCTTATTTCGTACTCCCGGATTCCGCTCAGTTCCACCTGGGAGATGTCAGGATCGAGCAGAAGGCGGTCCCGCACCGTTTCGGCCATCTCCCGCAAAACAGCTTCCGGCTGATCGCCGAAAAGGGCGAGGGAGACCACGTAGCGCTTGCGGCTTGGCACCGTGACGCGGGGATCTTCGGCATCTTCCGGGAAGGAAGAGATCCTGTCCACCGCATTCTTTATCTCCTGGGCGACCTCGGAAACATCCTCCCCCTCGATGACCTCAACGGTTACCGTGCCCGAGCCTTCACTGGCCGTGGCCGTTATCTCCTCGATGCCCTCGATGCCCTGGATAACCTCCTCAACGGCAAGGATCGTAGCCCGCTCAACCTCTTCCGGGCTTGCGCCGGGATAGATCAGGGAGATTCTGACCAGGTCGAGCTCAAAGTCGGGAAACACGTCCTTTTTGATATTCTGGCCCATGACAAGACCGCCGATGAGCAGCACGAGCATCAGGAGGTTCGCCGTGACCGAACGGCCGGCCATCCAGGAGATGGGGCCCCGCCTGCGGGCTATATTTTGCCGGGAATTTTCCATGGCGTTTCCTGTTATTTCGATTCCCGCTGCGGCGAGACCGGTTCCTCAACCCTGAGGGGCATGCCGGCAACCGGTGCCGCCAGACCTGATACCACCAACTGCTCTCCCGGCATGAAACCGTCCTGAACAACCACCGACTCTTCATCCCGCCAGACGGTTTTCACTGGACGAATCGCCAGCCTGCTTTCCGCGTCAACAATCCAGACCTGGCTGTCGTTGTGCAGAGCGGCCCGCGGAATGCGGTATATGTCGCGCAGCTGTTCCCCCTCTATCTCCACCCGGACGTATTCCCCGATGAGGAGCACGGGCCGCCGGCCGCCTTCTGCCTGCAAATCAAGGGGATCGTCCACCGCAACCAGCAGGCGGGCCATGCGCCCTTCCTTCGACAGGTCGGGAAGCAGCCGGATAACCCGGCCGTCACGGAAATTGTCGCCGCGGTAGAAGACCTGCGCCGTGGAACCGCTGCCGCCGGCCGCCGGGAATCGGATCCACCTGAGGCGCTCTACCGGCAGGGGCACCTCGACCCAGAAAACATCGGTGCCGACAAGATCGGCCAGTTTCTCCTGCGGGGTGACCTGCGAACCGACATCGACATGCTTGTTCAAAATCAGCGCATTGAAAGGTGCTGCCAAACTTGTCCTTTCGAGGTTGATCTCCGCCTGCTCCAGTTCTGCTTTGGCAGCGGCGATATCGACCTCGACCTTTTCCAGGTGCGGCTTACGCAGGGCAAGCCCGCTTTCCGCTTCGCTTATTTTCTCCTCCCCGTAGAGCAGCTCCCACTCCCGGCGCGCCACATCCTGGTGCCCCTCTTCGAGGCGGAAAGCGTATTCAGCCTCTGCCAGGGCCCGCTTTTTCTGCATGATGGCGAGCTCATAATCCCTGGGATTGATCTGCGCTATTTTCGTGCCCTGCGGCAGCATGCCGCCCTCGGTGAAGTCGGGATGGAGGTAGGTTATTTCGCCACCCACCTGGGCTTCCAGGGAGATCTCGCGGGCCGGGATAACGTTTCCCATGGCCGGAATCTTCAGGGAGTAATTTTCAGGCTGCAGCACCATGGTGCGCACCAGGGGCTCCATCTTCACCGGGGGCCTCTTGTTGATCTTCGGCTTGGTGTTTATGAGAAAACGGGCCCCGGCCAGCCCCGCTGCGATCAGCAGGAGGCTGAC
>JAFDCC010000200.1 GCA_019312985.1 Deltaproteobacteria bacterium | reverse complement strand
TCACCATTAACCGCGGTTCCAGCGACGGTGTCAAGAAGGGCATGCCGGTTGTGTCGGCCGAGGGTGCTGTTGGCCAGGTTCTTACCTCGTCTCCCAACTATTCAAAGGTACTGCTCGCCATAGACCCGAACAGCGCCATTGATGTCATTACCCAGAATTCACGGGTGCAGGGTATTGTCAAGGGCCTGGGGCGCGACGCCTTTGGCATGCACTATGTCCTGAAAAGTGCCAAGGTTGAAAAGGGCGACTATGTCCTTACTTCGGGCCTAGGAGGTGTTTTTCCCAAGGGGCTCATGGTCGGCACGGTGTCGGAGGTAAAAAAAAGCCGGCGCGGCATGTTCCAGAACATCGAAATTGAACCGGCGGTTGATTTCTCGCAACTGGAGCATCTCATAATCATCATGAAGAAAAACGCGCTGGCAGAGGGATAAAAAACAGTCTTCATGCTTATCGTACTATTTCTGCTGCTCGGCATCCTCAGTATTGTGCTGCAGACAACCCTGCTGCAGCTGCTCCCCCCCTGGCTGGGAAAACCCGATATTCTCTTCCTGCTGGTCGTTTATATCTCCTGCCGGACTGACCTGCTGCGGGGGCTGGTGACCATCCTTTTGCTGGGATTTCTCATGGATGTTTTTTCCGGTGTTTTCCTGGGCCTGTACCCGGTTATCTACCTCCTGGTATTTGCCTTTATCAAGGGGATTTCCAGAAGGGTTGCCATCAATGATTTTGCCTACCAGGTTCCCCTGGCGGTAATCAGCTATCTCTTTGTCAGTATCGGCATGTTTCTTTTTTCTTATGCCCTTGGCCCGGAAACCCTGCCCGGCTGGTCCTGGGGGACAATACTCCTGCAGCTGCTCCTGCTGGCCGTCGTGGGTGTCCCGCTTTTCGGGATTCTGGGCTCGATCCTCGACCGCTACAGGAGTTTTTCGGCCGCCGGCCGCCTGCCCGGCTCAAGAACGACAAACCGCTTCAAGCGGTAATATATTGCGATGAACCCGGCGAGAGAGTTACTGACAAAAATAAAAAGGATCGATGCCGGTGAGCTGATCCCGCTCAAGAGGCGGACTGATGCAGCCACCCTGCTCATTATCTTTTTTATTGCCGTGATAATTTCCCGCCTCTGGTTCCTGCAGATCCACAGCGGCAACAAATACCGGGAGCTGGCCGACAACAACCGGGTCAGGATGCTCGACATTGTAGCGCCCCGGGGAAATATCCTCGATGCCGAAGGGCGGTCTGTCATCACCAACCGGCCAAGTTTCAATATTGTCTGGGTCAAGGAGGATTCCCCGGACCCGGATGAGATCATCAAGAAGCTCTCCCGCATACTGGATGAGGAAATTGCCGTTCTCCTGAAACGGGTGCGCGAATCCCTGGACAGGCCCCGCCATGTCCCCATCCTCATGAAGGAGGACGTTGACTGGAAAACCCTGGTGTATATAGAGAACAACCACTATGATCTGCCCGGGGTGCGAATCGATGTGCTGCCAAGGCGCGACTACCTGTTCGAGGATCTCGCCTCCCACATGATCGGCTATACCGGCGAGATCAACCAAGAGGAGCTTGAGGCAAAAAAGCGGGAAAACTACCAGGCCGGGGACCAGATAGGCAAGCGGGGCTTTGAAAAATTATACGAGGATGAGCTGCGCGGCGACAAGGGAACCCTCTACCTGGAAGTTGATGCCCACGGTTTTGAGCAGAAACAGCTGAAAGGCAAAGAGCCGCTTCCCGGTAATGACCTGCAGCTCACCATCGACCTGGATCTCCAGCAGGAGGCGGAAAACGCCATGGCCGGCCGGGCCGGTGCCGTTGTCGCCATGGATGTGAACTCGGGACGGATGCTGGCATTTGCCAGTGCGCCGCCCCTGCACCTGGAGGACTTTGTCGGCGGCATTTCGACAAAGAACTGGCAGGCCCTTCTCGATGATATCAAGCGGCCCCTGGTCCACAAGACCATCCAGGGCCAGTATCCCCCGGGATCGACCTACAAGGTCGTCACCGCCCTTGCCGGGCTCTCCCGCGGGGTGATAAACGCCAATACGGTTTACTACTGTAGCGGCTCGATGTTCTTCGGCAACCGCAGATACGGGTGCTGGAAAGAGGGCGGCCACGGCCCTGTCAGCCTGCACCGGGCCCTGGCGGAATCCTGTGACGTGTATTTTTACCAGGTAGGGCTGAAGGTCGGGGTTGATTCCCTGGCGGAATTTGCCAACCGGCTGGGGCTCGGGCACCGCACCGGCATTCCCTTCGAATACGAGAAATCGGGTCTCATACCGACCGCAAACTGGAAAAAGCTGGCGAAAAACGAACCATGGCAGGAGGGAGAAACCCTCTCAATTGCCATTGGCCAGGGATTCAACCTCGTCACGCCGCTGCAGGTCACGCAGATGACCGCGGCCCTTGCCAATGGCGGCAAACTTTACCGGCCGTTTCTGGTCGAAAAGATCATCGATCCCGAGGGGCTGGTGCTCAGTGAATTCCAACCCGAAATGGATGTCGAACTCGTCGGCCTGGACCGTTACCTGCAGATGATCCGGAAGGGGCTGGTCGGCGCGGTGAATGACAGGCACGGTACCGGTAGGGAGGCCCGCCTGAAGGGGATTACGGTCGGCGGCAAGACCGGCACGGCCCAGGTTGTAACCCTGGAGAAGTTCCAATCGGTAAAAGAGGAGGATGTGCCCTACAAGCACCGAGACCATGCCTGGTTCACCAGTTTTGCCCCGGCGGAGAAGCCGGAAATCGCGGTGACAGTCCTGGTGGAGCACGGCGGTCACGGCGGCTCGGCGGCCGCGCCCGTGGCGAAAAAGGTGCTGGAGAAATACTTTGCCAAGAAGCAGCAGGCGGACCCGACAGGAAACAAACAGGCCTCCCTGCAGGAGAAACAGCGGTGAGGGCAGACTTGGAGGAACAAAGGGGAAGATGATTCGGCTTGACAGGCAGCTTGTGAAGAATTTTGACTGGGTCATGCTCGTGGCGGTGCTGCTTATCGCCGTCATGGGACTGGTGAACCTGTACAGTGCCACCTATGCGGACCAGGCCGCGGGAAATTCGACTTTTCTGCGGCAGCTTTTCTTTTTCTGTGCCGGCCTCTCTTTTATCGTCATCAGCCACCTATTTGACTACCGCCTCCTGCTGAAATGGAATTACCCGCTCTATGGCTTGATCATCCTCCTCCTTCTTGCAGCCCTTTTCCTAGGGGGCAGTATTGCCGGCACCCAGCGCTGGATTGACCTCGGTTTTTTCAGGCTGCAGCCGTCGGAGCC
>JAFDCC010000199.1 GCA_019312985.1 Deltaproteobacteria bacterium | reverse complement strand
TTGTCTGGCTATCTTCATTTCTGTTGCCGTGACACCCGTAGGTGCCGGCGCAAAGCGGCTGCTGGTCGGCGGCAAAGCCATAGGGCCAGGAATTATACTTACCCGTTGATGGGTCCATATCGGTTGAATATCCTGGCGGATCTAAAAAGGCAAACTCAATGTCACCAAATACGCCCTCGCTCTGAAAACCATGAACATCATGGCCGTTTAGCCAGCCGAATAATACCGTCAGGTGCTTGAAGTTGCCGGCCGCAAGTTCCTTTGACTGGGTTGTGTCAGCATAAAAAACCTGCGGAACCGGGAAGCCGCCCATTGTTGCTATGCCATCGCCGGAGGAGGCGTTCTGGGCGTGACAACCAATGCAGGTATAGGTCAACAGTGTGTCAAGCGGTTCCGAGTGACATCCCTGGCAGTCGGAATTAGCGGTACCACTTCCTTCAATGGTTTCCAGCACCATTCTGCCGCCATCCTGGCTGTTGTGCATGGTGTGGCAGAAATAGCATTGCCCTTGGACCTTTGCTTCGGCTTGCCCTGAAAACATGACCAGGACTGCCAATATCACTGATAAAAACAATCCACCAAATAATATTTTCTTTTGAATCAAAGTCATCTTGCCAATATGCCTTCGCCCCGGTGCTGAGCGTTCAATATCCTTATTTTATGCACTGCAGGGCAAATGTCTAAAAATTGCCTGACCTTATCATATTATCGCTATTTATCAAAACAAATTCCCCAAAAGGTCCACTATAATTATGCAATATATGTGCCCACCATGGTTGCCGGCATGCTTACACCGTCCAACACAACGACTGGATAGGATAAAAGACAAAATATAAACTGCAACTCACGGGTAAGCAGAGAGAAAAATGACAAATTTTGTCACCACTGACATTTTTTGTCAATGTGGTTTCATGAAAGGCTTTTTCAGGCACGGGCAATGTGTGGGCAATGTAAAGAAGTGCAGCTTATATGACTCTCCCTGAAGGGCAGACCGGTTTTGAAACGTTTAGCTGCGCAAGCCGAAAACTGCGCCAACGCTACTCCCTGGCAAGCTCGTTTTCAATTATTCGTTTCAGGCGTGAATCCGGGTAACGCTCCAGAAACTCCCGGTAGAGCTGCGCCGCCGCCGCATCGCCCTCGTCTGTCTTCTCCTCCTTGGCCAGAAGGATCAACCGTAAAAAACTTTCCTGCGCCACCCCGGTATCGGGACACGTCTCGATAATCTCCCGGTAGATGACCTTGATCTGCGGAATATTTTCCTTGCGGTAAAAGGTGTCGGAGAGTTGAAGGATCTCCTCCAGAATTTCAAAGGCCCGGGTATTCTGCTCCTCCGGAGTCAACTGCACCGCCGGTTCTGAAATCTCGGGGATCTTCTGCCCCGTGGCCGCAGGCTTCTGGGCACAGCCGGCAACAGTTCCCCATAGAAAAACAAGGGCCAGCCCGGCAAGTGCTATTCCTTTCATGCGCCTCACTCTCTGTCCTGTTTTGAATGCCCCCACAGCCCCCCCTCAAATTTTTAATAAATATTATTAACTGCACCAGCAAAATGCAAGGTGATTGTCGGGAAAAACAAGCGCTCCAGGCGCAAAATCGCCCGCCGCCCGAATACCCCGCCTGCCGCACACGCAACAGGCCTTGCTGCTGGTGACCGGCCCCTGTGGCTTTCGGTAAAGGCCCGGAGCAGCAACCGGACCGCAGACTGGCTGGCATTCCCCTTTGCGAGACTTTTGGAAGAAGGACGGGGAAACACCCCCGACGTGCTCCTCACTTGCCTGCTTCCTGGTTAGGGCTCCATTAATATTGCAAAAAACACTTTTCATTACTACCTTAACATGGATGAAAATGGTCTGGGACAAAGAAATCGGGGTGAACGAAAAAAGCCGGGTGCTCTTTCCCGCGGAACAGCTCAATGTTCTGTATGAGCACTGCCGGAGGAAACTGCAGGAAAAGTATCTGGCCGGCGAAAGCCGGGAACGTAAGGCCTTTGGTCTCATCGCCGGATTCCGGGAAGGTTCGGACCTGGCCGTGGCCCGCTGTGTCCCGCTTCTGCAAAATGCCAGGCAGGCAGAGCCGTACAAAAAAATCATGGACCGGGTCATGGCGCAGCACGCCGTGCCTTCGGAAACACCCTTTGCCAAAAGAGGCTGGGTTGCCGACCCCGGGGAACTGCTCGCCCAAACAGAAGCATTGCAGCAGCAGGGTCTCATGCTGCTGGGGGTCTATCACATGCACCGCGTTCCCTGGGAGAATGATCCGCACCGGGACCGGCCGACGGAGCTGGACACCATCCTCGGGGCCGGCAGCAGGATGCTGATGTTCATCGTATCCCTGGTGGACAGCGACAGACCACTTATCCGCTCATTTTACGAGGGAGACCCGGGAAGAGAGGTCCCCATCGTTGTTTCGGCCACATCGGGATGACGCCGCTGATGCCCCGCCGGAAAACGTTGGGTCCGTGTTCTCCTTTTTTAGTTGCAACAGCATGAATGACAAGAGAAAACCATTTCTGCCCCTTTTCCTCATAACAATATTTGTTTTCCTCCCCGTCCCTTCCGGCGCGGAGCCGGCAGAGGTGGAGGGTATAGTCCTGTCAAGCAGCGGGCCCCTGGCCGATTTTTCTGTCGCGGCCTACCCGGACTTTGCCTCACTTGCCGGCAACAGCAACGGCATCCTGGCAGTGCCGGGGGACAAGCCCGGGCAATTCCGGCTGCAGCTGGAGCCGGGCAGCTATTACCTGGCGGCCCGCGGCAGCGAGGGCGGCAAAAAACTCTTTGCTTACCATGGCTTGAATCCGCTTACCATTGACGGGACCTACCGTTGGCTTCCCTTTTTTGCCGTGGAGGCGGAAGAAATTTCATACAGCAATGGCCCCCAGGGGGTCGGCGGCCGGGTCGCCTACCGGGGTGAACCCCTTGTCGGCGGGGTGATCTCGGTCTACCCGCTCAGCGATTCCACCTTCCGCGGCATGGGGCTGCTGTCGAATACGCTGGACGAGAGCGGCCGCTTCTGGTTCGACCTGGAGGCGGGCCAGTATGTGCTCGTTGCGAGAAAACGGCTCGGAACCGGCAGCATGGGCCCTTTACGCAAGGGAGACCTCTTCTGTTTCCCGGCGGCAAACCCGGTGCGGGTCATCGCCTCCCAAGCCGCTGAACTTGCCATCAACTGCTACCCGCGGAACGACATCGACACCTTCCTTGCGAGCAACCGGCATGACCCCCGGGGACGGCGGGAAGAGAAACGGCGGACCGCCTCCCTGCAGGACATGCAGATAGAGGACGCCAGCCGCAAACAGCAGGAAGTGCTGCTGCAGGATGGGATTGCCCTCCAGGGCACGGTGCGGGACGTCTCCGGCCGCCCCCAGCCGGGACTCTATGTCTCCGCCTATCCCGCCGAACAGTTCCCCCTCTTTCAGATGTTTGTCATCCGGCTGATAACGGACCACATCACCAAAACGGATGCAAACAGCCGCTACCGGCTGCTCCTGGAAAAAGGAAGCTCCTATTACCTGGTGGCCAGGGAAAAGATCGGCGAGGCACCGGACCACCACGAACGGTACGGGCTCTACGAGGGCAGCGCCAACCACAGTATCACGGTGGGGCCGGGGAAGGCCCTATCGCAGGTCGATATCACCGTTGAACAGATCATGCCCTGATGAGCCTGGTGCAAAGGAAAAAAATCGTGCAACGTGGACGGAAATACCCGGGGCGGACGCTCAGCAGCCTTGCGGCCGTACTCCTTCTGTTGGCCGCCTGTGCCGGCCGCCAGC
>JAFDCC010000198.1 GCA_019312985.1 Deltaproteobacteria bacterium | reverse complement strand
GGCTGCAGCCGGCCCCTGTCTTCTGGGACCAACTCACCCGGGATCAGATCAAAAGAATTGACCCCCTGTGGAAGATCCGGAGTGCCAATAAAAGGAGTTGAAGCCCGGGCGCAGGACTGCGCTGTACCGCTAGCCGTTTAAATCGCGGCAGACCCGGCCAAAGCCGCCGGGGTTGAAGCCGGAAGCCCAGAAGACCCGGACCTGGGCATAATCCACAAACCAGTGGCCGCCGGGATCCCTCCTGTCAACTGTAAAGACAAAGGGCTGGCCCGGCGAAAAACACGGATGCAGGTAAAGTTCCCTGCTGTTTTTTGTATATACCGCCAGGGACAGGGCCTCTTCAAAGGTCGGCAGCCGCCAGTCATGGTAACCGGCAAAACCGGTCCGGTTCAGTTCGGCAACCCACTTCTGTATGGTGCGGATTGAGTTGATCTCGCTGCCGGACCGCTGCCACATGCGCCCCGTTGTCAGGTCCGATACCGTCAAGCCGTCACCATTGTCCACCAGGTAGCCCGCTCCATTGCCCTCCGGGTTGTAGCGCCGTTCAAACAGGCCCGACTGAACAACCAGCCGCCCAATTTCTTCTTCTTTGAAAACAAGGGGGCTGCGCCGCAGGGTTCGCCGCTGCAGTTCCGGCACCGGGTCGGACGGCTTCGGCAGCCCGGTGTCCTGCATCTCCTCGTCCTCCTCCCCCTTCAGCGGAATGACCAGGGAAGAGTCGCCGCTGTCCACGACATTCTTTTGGAGCCACAGCTTCAGTGCCTCATCAATGGCGTAACTCGCATCCAGGGTGGTTGATTTGCCCTGGTCGGCAATGCATGCATCGATCAACTTCTGCGGCGCCTCTATCCTGGCAAGAATCCTTGCATACTTGATACCCCGCTCCATAAAGAGAAGGCGGGCCGGCGGCTGCCAGTTGTCGATGTAAAAATAGTAAAACCGCTCACTCTTGTTCTTTACCCTTTCCTTGCCGCCCCAGCTTTCAAACATGCCGAACGTGTCCGCCGGTTGCAGCTCCCAGTCAATGGAGGCCTGGGTAGGATTTATGCCCAGTTTTGCAAAAAAACTCATAACGACTCCTGTCGAGACAATTTATCAGAATTGGTGTTACTTTTTGAGAATTGTTCCTGATAAAATACCTGCTGTGGCGAACCTGGCAAGCTCTTTTTTCTTTTTCAGAAGATATTTCCGCGAGAATACGGGATAAAGTGCGCTGCCGGCTACAGGTTTACGAGGGCCGGCCGGGACAGCAACCTTTTCGCTGAACCTGCTGCTGCAAACTTTTCTTGCAATAAGAGCAGGTTGTCAATACACTGGCAGCCTGAACCTGGCTCCAACCCGATGCACGGCAGCCCCCTGGAACGCATGAAAAAAATCACACTCTCACCCAAGTGGTCCTTTGACGTCTCCCCCGGCTCTCCCATGCAGCTCGGGGCCACCATTACGCCCGGCGGCATAAACTTCGCCCTCTTTTCCCGCCATGCGGAAAATCTGTGGCTGGTGCTCTTCACCCCAACAGGATCACGGATCGGAGAGATTAGGCTCGATCCCGTCCATAACAGAACCGGGGACATCTGGCACATCCTTCTCCGGACCCGGAATCATGACCTGCATTACTGTTTCAGGGCAAGCGGGCCGCACGACCCAAAGGGGTCCGGCCTCTTTTTTGACGACGCAACTCTGCTGCTCGACCCTTATGCCCGGGCCCTTGCCGGCGGCGAAAAATGGAATGATCCAACTGCGGGGGAAAGCGGCTTCCAGCGCCGCTGTCTCGTGGTGGACAACCATTTTGACTGGCAGGGAGACAGGCCCCTGCAGATTCCCCTCCAGGACTCGATCATCTACGAGATGCATGTCCGGGGCTACACCCGGCACCCCGGTTCGGGTGTCACACATCCCGGCACCTTTGCCGGGGTTATCGAAAAAATACCTTACCTGCAGGAACTTGGCATCACGGCCGTCGAACTGATGCCGGTGGCCGAATTCAATGAAAGGGAAAACACCAGGATCAACCCGGCAACCGGCGCGCCCCTTTTGAATTTCTGGGGCTACAGCCCCATTGTTTTCTGTGCCCCCAAGGCTTCCTACGCAGCTGACAACAGGAACGGCAACCAGGTCAGGGAGTTCAAGGAAATGGTCAAGGCCCTGCACCGGGCCGGCATAGAGGTCATCCTCGACGTCGTTTTCAACCATACGGCGGAAGGCGGCGCAAACGGCCCGCTCCTCAACTTCCGGGGACTGGACAATACCATCTTTTACCTCCTGGATCCCGACACCAGGGAATACCTTAACTTTACCGGCTGCGGCAATACCCTCAACTGCAATCACCCCATTGTCCGGCAGCATATTATCGACTGCCTCCATTTCTGGGTCATTGAAATGCACGTTGACGGGTTCCGCTTTGACCTTGCATCCATCCTCGGGCGGGACCAGAACGGCGAACCCCTGAGAAACCCCCCCATGGTTGAAATGATCGCCGAGGATCCGATCCTGGCCAATACAAAGATGATTGCCGAGGCCTGGGACGCGGCCGGCCTCTACCAGGTCGGGAGTTTTTCCACCAGCGGCCGCTGGGCCGAATGGAACGGCCACTTCCGCGACGACGTCCGGGCTTTCATGGGCGGCCGGGAAGGCACGGTTCCGGCCCTGGCGACGCGGATAGCCGGCAGTTCCGACCTGTTCCAAAAAAGCTTACGCCGGCCCTACAACAGCATTAATTTTATCACCAGCCATGACGGCTTTACCCTCCATGACCTGGTGAGCTACAACAGCAAGCACAACCTGGAAAACGGGGAGCAGAACCGGGATGGCTTTGACCATAACATAAGCTGGAACAGCGGCCATGAGGGGGGGACAGAAGATGCAGCGGTAAATCAGCTGCGGGCCAGAAGAATGCGGAGCATGGCGGTTATTCTCATGCTGTCGCAGGGCGTTCCCATGATCCTGGCCGGGGACGAATTCGGCAGGAGCCAGCAAGGCAATAACAACGCCTACTGCCATGACGGGCCACTGAGCTGGATTGACTGGCGCCTGCAGAAAAAAAACCATGATCTTTTCCGTTTTTTCCGTCTTCTCATTGGGCTGCGGAAAAAACATCCGGTTTTCAGGAGATCCGATTTTTTCTCGGACCTGGAACACGAACTGCACCACCCCATAAGGTGGCAGTCATCCCGACCCGGCAGCGTCGACTGGTCGGCGGAAGCAAGAAGCCTGGCGTTTCTTCTCGAAGGCCGGGGGGCAGAAGGAGAGCCTGACAATGACTTTTTCGTCATGCTGAGCGGCCACCCGACAGAAACGGTACAGTTCACCGTTCCGGCCCCGGGATCCGGGAAGAGGTGGCGGCGGCTGATCGACACAGCCGCCCCGCCGCCCCGGGACATCGTTGCAGAAGAAAACAGCATTCTTCTCTCCTCCGGCAAAAACGTCTCGGTCGAACCCATGGCCGCTGTGGTTCTCATTTCCGATGGACCCTGATACCATGACCGGAAATTTTCTCTTCATCGGCGACTCGTTAATCGAATTCTTCAACTGGCAGGAACGCTTTCCCGCCAGCCGCATTGCCAATTTCGGCTCTGCGGGGGAAACGGCTGAAGGGCTGCTGGCGAGGCTGCCGGGTATCACCGCAAGAATCCCGGCAGCCGACCTGGTCGTGGTGATGACCGGCACCAACAACATTGCCATGGAGGATTACACCTTCCTGGCGACCTACGAAAAGATTATCAGCCTGCTGCAGAAGAACTACCCGAAAAGTCTTATTGTCATGACGAGCCTGTTGCCCATTGACTTTTTCTTTCTCGGCGAAGCTGTCCCCCGGGTCAACCGGAGGCTGGAGCGGATTGCCGCGGAAAGGCGTGTTCACTTCCTGGACCTTTACCCTCTCTTTCTTGACGAAAATTCCCAGGCCATCAACGCCTACTACGAGCCGGACGGGGTTCATTTAAGTGAAGCCGGCTATGAAGTCTGGGCCAGGGCCCTGGAAAAAAACGTTTTCCCCCTTCTGGCCGGCTGACGATATTGACACTCCTCGTCCAACCGGCAATATTCGCATCACTTGCTGAAATTAAAATTATGATTTATATTCACACCCCTTGTTATTAAGGGGACAAACGCTTATTGTGTTAATACTTTTTGGCCGGAGACATTCCGGCTGTATTCAACGACAAGTGAAAAGACGACAGGTTCTGGTGGGGCCTGGAAAATTTTCCCGAGACAAAGTCATCTGGTATTTAAAAATCAAGGAGGGTATTCAATGAACAAAGTTATTTCACTCTTATGCAGCATTATTCTCATCCTCGGCCTGACTGCCTGCAGCGGGGACAAGTCCAAGGATCAGGCAGCAACGCCCCAGCCGGCAGGCCAGCAGGCCGCTCCCGAATTAGCCGGTGCGCCTGCCACCCCTGTCACGGGAAAGGTGCTGGAAACCATGGACGCAGCGGGCTACACTTACCTGAATGTGGAAACTGCTGAAGGCGCAAAATGGATAGCGGTAAACCAGGCTGATATCAAGGTCGGTGACGAAGTGACCTACCTTGACGGCATGGTTATGCAGAATTTCTTCAGCAAGAGCCTGGACCGCACCTTTCCGGAAATCGTTTTCTCCAGCGGTCTGGTGGGAGCCGGAAGCAGCATGCCTGGCCTCCCTGCTGCAGGCTCCGGAGCAGAATCCTTTTCCCAGGCCCTTACCTCTGAGAGCGGCTCGGCATTGGACGCTGCAGTGGGCATGGCAACCGGCAGCGTGAAGGCGGTCGTGCCGCTGGGAGAGATCAAGGTGGAAAAGGCCCCCGGCGAAAACAGTTTTACGGTTGCCGAGATCTACACCAAGGCAGAAGAACTCAATGGCAAGACCATTATGGTCAGGGGCAAGGTTGTCAAGGTTTCGCCGGGCATCATGGGCCGCAACTGGATTCACATCCAGGACGGCACCGGAAGCCCCGATGACCCAACCCACGATCTTGTCGTAACTACTTCGCAGGATCCCGAGGCTGATTGGGACATCATAACCGTTGAGGGTATCCTTGCAGCCAACAAGGATTTTGGCTCCGGCTACTCCTACAGGGTGATCATTGAAGAAGCAAGCATTACCCAGTAACCCTTTTTGTATCGTTCACGGGCTCCAGGCCACCGGAGCCCGTGAACTTTTTTCCCCCTATTTTTATCACCCTGCACCCCTGTTATTTCTTTTATGAAAGTTGTCATCATCGGCCCAGGCGCACTAGGATGCCTCATTGCTTCCTCCCTTGCCATCAAGGTTGACCACCCGCTTCGGGAACGCCTTGACCTTGATCTCTGGCTCCTGGACCACAGGCCGGAGCGGGCTCGGCTTCTCAATGACAACGGGCTGGTCCTGGAAGAGGGGGGGCGGCAAAAAACGTGCGGAATACGGGCGACCGCGGCCCCGGAAGAGATAGGTCCGGCAGATGTTATCATCCTCTGCGTCAAGTCGATGCAGCTGGCTGAAGTGCTGCAGCAGGCCGCACCCCTTTTCCAGCCCGACAGCATCCTTCTGACCCTGCAGAACGGCATTGCCCACCTTGGCCTCCTCAAAGACAGGCAGAAGATGCCGCCGGTCGTTCTTGGCGTTACTGCCCAGGGCGCCAACCTTGTTGGGCCGGGCCATGTCCGCCATGCAGGGGACGGTCTCACGAGGATAGGCTTCGTCAAGCAGGCCAGTTTTTCCCGCTCGCTCCTGCTGGCCAAAACATGCAACCTCTTGAACTACGGCGGCATCGAGACACTCATCGTTGACAATATAATTGACTATGTCTGGTCCAAGCTCCTTATCAATACAGGCATCAATGCCCTGACCGCCATTGAGCGGTGTCCGAACGGCGCCCTGCTTGAGTTGCCCGGCGCGCTGGAAACAATGACCGCAGCCCTCCGTGAAGGTGAAGCGGTGGCCCGGGCCCTCGGCATCCAGCTCACGAATGACCCGGTTGCCGCAACCCTTGACGTCTGCAGAAAAACAGCGGCAAACCTATCCTCCATGCTCCAGGATGTTATGCACGGCAGGCCCACCGAGATTGATTCCATCAACGGCGAAATAGTCGCGGCCGGCAGAAAACTGGGGATCGCCACCCCGGTCAATGAAGAGTTGACCCGGAGGGTCAAAGAGATAGAACAGGCCTATTCACCCGGTGCATAAGCAGGCAACTCCCGCAGATGAGAAAACTAGATCCCGCCCTGATCGGTTTTGATATTGACGGCGTGGTTGCCGACACCGGCGGCGCCTTTGTCAGGATCGCCCGTGAGGAGTATGGCATTCGCTCCATTTCCATCGACGATATCACCAGTTTCGAGGTGGAGGAGTGTATTGATGTGGACCCGGTAATTATTGAAACAATTTTCAGCCGACTGCTCAATGATCCATTGAAGGCCGGACTCAAGCCCATGGAAAACGCCATGCCGGTGCTCCACCGATTCGCTGCTGAAGCACCGTTGACCTTTGTCACGGCCCGCCCTGATAAAGAGCCCATCTCGCTTTGGCTCAGACATTTTCTGCACCCCGCCGTATTCAGCCGGATACGGCTTGTGGCAATGGGGGTGCACGACAACAAATTCCCCTACATAAAAGAATTGGGGCTCAGCCACTTTGTCGATGACCGGCTGCAGACCTGTAAAGCCCTGTCCCGGGAAGGCATAACCTCCCTTGTCTTCCGCCAGCCCTGGAACAACAATGGCCATGACCTGCCAACGGTGGACGATTGGCAGGCGATCCACGGCCTCTGTTTCGACTGACTGACTCCCGCCCCATCCACACTCCGTAATAATACCGGTATCGCATAAGCCTGTTTACACTTTAATAACAATATGTTAGAAAGCACAGTCTGTGCTTGTTTTTTCATTGGGCCAGGGAGCCACTCAAGCAGGAAGGTACAAAATGGAATGCCCCCGGTGCGGTTACCATTTCCCTTATAGAAATCCACTGCCAACGGTGGACATTATTATAGAGACAGGAGACGGGATCATTTTAATCGCCAGAAAAAACAAGCCCCTGGGCTGGGCCCTGCCCGGAGGGTTCGTCGACTACGGCGAGTCCCTCGAACAGGCGGCAGTCCGGGAGGCCCTCGAGGAAACAGGTCTTCATGTGACCCTCACCCGGCAGCTCAAGACATACTCCGCCCCGCAACGCGACCCGCGGCACCACACCATTTCCACCGTATTCATCGCCAGCGCTGCCGGCCGGCCGCAGGCAGGCGACGACGCCGAAAAACTGGGCCTCTTTACCCGGGACAGCCTGCCGCCCCTTGTTTTTGACCATGCGGAAATTCTGGCTGACTACTTTGCATACAAGATAAAAGCCGCGGCCCCATGACCATTCCTTCCGTAAAAATCCTGCTTGTTGACGATGACCCGGCAGTCCTGAAAATTCTTTCAGGGATGATGGGAATTTTCGGACATGAGCATGAAGTTGCCAACAATGGCAGCGAGGCCATCGAAAAACTGAAAGAAGATTTCTTTCATATTGTCCTGACAGACATGATCATGGACGGCATGGACGGCATGGAACTCCTTGGGCATATCCGCAACAATTACCCGAGCATCAAAGTAATCGTCGCAACGGGCTATGACCGGACCTTCAGTTATACGGACGTAATTCATGCCGGCGCCAGCGACTTTATTTCCAAACCCTTTAATGCAGACGAACTCGAAGCAAAGATCAACCGGGTCATTCGCGAAATCCACCTCCTGCGCCAGCTCGAACTTCTTTCAATTTCCGACGCCCTGACAGGGCTCTACAACAGGCGCTATTTTGATACCAAAATGTTCGAAGAGGCACGGCGAGCGCATCGCCAGAACCACAACCTCTTCCTGGCCGTGCTTGACATAGACAATCTCAAGGAAATAAATGACCAGCACGGTCACCTTGAGGGTGACAAACTCCTGAAAACCGCGGCCGACATCATCAGACACTGCATCCGTAAAAACGTCGACTGGCCCTTCCGCTACGGCGGCGATGAATTCTGTGTCATCCTGACCCAGGTTTCCCGGGAGCAGGCCCTGAATACATCGAAACGGTTCATTCGGAAATTCGACGAAAAGAAACTGCCCCTGACCGGCTTGAGCGTCGGCCTCGCCAAGTTTATCCGCTCCGGAGACAGGAAGTGGTCGGAAGACATTGCCGACCTGGTCAAGAGGGCGGACAACGCCCTCTACAGGGCCAAACAAACCGGCAGGAACCGGGTCGTGGTAGACGGGGAAAATGACTGACTCCCGGCAGAGCAGTGCGCCCGGAAAGCCCGTTGCAATACGCCGGCTCCTTGCGACTGTCCTTGAGGATAAAAAGTGGAAATCCAGGCTTGAACTCCACAGGGTCTTCGAATTCTGGAATGCTATTGTCGGCAGGGAAATTGCCGCAGTGGCCCAGCCCTCGGTGATCCGCGGCCATATCCTCTGGGTCAAGGTGGCTGAACCGGTCTGGATGCAGCAGCTCCACCTCCAGAAAACCCTGCTGCTGGAAAAGATAAACCAACAACTCCACGGAGAAGAAATCAGCGACATCCGCTTTCAGCTGAACAGTTCCCTGCCGCCCCCCCACCCGGAACCGGAAACCCGGAAAACCAAACCCGTTCTCATCGACAGGAAAAAAGAGCAGGACTTTGACAGGCTTATCAGCTCCCTGGACAATGACGACCTCAGGGCCTCGCTCAAAAGTTTATGGCTCAGAATGCAGAGCAGCAACAGGTAAGGCGTGAACGGCAGCCCTTTCCGCCAACCGGGCCCGGGCCGCCCCGCTGCCAGGCGTTGCACGTCTTTGCTGCTGCCCCATACAGAAGGATTTTTTCAGCAGATCCTCGGAAGGGGTTCGCCGTGAAGCATATCAACAATGCGGCTTGAACCGATAGCGGTCTGCAAAATCACCTGGCCCGGATTGTCGGCAACAAGCTCCCCGATGATACATGCATTTTCACCGTGTTTCACTTTTCGCATAACGGCCAGCACCCGCCCTGCGGCACCAGGCTCGACAAATGCCAGGAGTTTGCCTTCATTGGCGAGGTAGAGCGGGTCCAGCCCCAGCAGGTCGCAGGCGCCCCGAACATCCTGCCGCACCGGCAGGGCTGTTTCCCGGATGCGTATCCCGACCCCCGAGGCAGACGCCAGTTCATTCAGTGTGGTTCCCACCCCACCCCTGGTTGGATCGCGCAACACATGAACGGCATCCCCTGCCTCCCGGATCATGGCTGCAACCATGTGATTGAGGGGCGCCGAATCGCTCCTGAACCCCCCCTCTATCTGTAAGCCCTCCCGCTGACAGAGGATAGTGGCTCCGTGATCTGCCATGGTGCCGCTCAGGATGACCGCGTCACCCGGCCGCCCATGGGCCGCAGAGATGTCACAGCCCGGCCGGAGAAGACCGATCCCGGTTGTGTTGATAAATATCCTGTCCGCCTTGCCGGCCGGGACGACCTTGGTGTCACCGGCCACTATCTCGACACCGGCCGCATCAGCGCCCTTCTTCAGTGAACGGACAATAATTTCCAGGTCCCGGCAGGCAAAACCCTCCTCGATGATCATGCCGACCGAGATGTAAAGCGGTTCCGCCCCCCGCATGGCCAGGTCATTAACGGTGCCGTGGACAGCGAGGCTGCCGATATCGCCCCCTGGGAAAAAAATCGGATCGACCACGAAGGAATCGGTACTGAAAGCGATTTTTTCCCTGCCTGCCTCGAGAACGGCGCTGTCTTCCAGGACCCCCGGGGATCTGCTGCCAAAGACCGCGACAAAGAGCCCCTCTATCAGTTCGTGGGACGCCTTGCCGCCGCTGCCGTGTGCCAGTGTTATCTTTTCTGCCATATGCCTATCTTTTCCTTGAAATTAGTCTTGAATCATCAGACATTTAGCATTATCCTGCCAGCCTGCCCACTTCACGGCACAGTGGCTGATTTTGGGGGCGGGCTTCGGCAAAGGGTGTCGTTGGCGGCCAATGCGGCCACCTTCATATTATTGCGATTCCGCCCTTCCTGCGATCCTTTTCCGCCACCATGGGGTATAAGGTGTTTTTTTTGGTATTCACGCTGAAAACGATGCCGCAATTCCGGTTTGCATCTTTCCAGGGCAATGTAACCGTATGCCGCGACCGTTTAAAGCAAAATTCCGGCTGTTCTGTCATTTATAACATGGTTTCCTGATTATGGCCCACCGCAACATCCTGGAAAAAATAGGCAATACGCCGATTATCCTGATCAACCGGCTCAACCCGGTTAAAAAGGTCAAGGTTTACGCCAAGCTCGAATCTTTCAATCCCGGGGGCTCGGTCAAAGACCGCATTGCTTTGTCCATGATCGAAACCGCGGAAAAAAGCGGCGAGCTCACACCGGACAAGATCGTCCTGGAGGCAACAAGCGGCAACACCGGCATCGGCCTGGCCATGGTCTGTGCTGTCAAGGGGTATCGCTGCCAGCTCGTCATGCCGGAATCGGCAAGCATAGAGCGCCGCATGATCATGGAGGCCTACGGGGCGGAGATCCTTCTCACCCCTGCCAAGCGCAGCACCGATGGCGCCATAGAGCAGGCTTATATCATGGCCCGCGAACACCCGAATCGCTACTTCCTGACAGACCAGTTCAACAACGAGGCAAACTGGCAGGTCCACTACCGCTCAACCGGACCTGAAATCTGGGAACAGACGGAAGGCAAAGTCACGGACGTGATTGCAACCCTGGGCACAACCGGGACAGCCATGGGTCTTTGCAGGTACTTAGGGGAAAAACACCCCGGGGTCCGGGTCACTGCCGTTGAACCATTTCTCGGCCACAAGCTCCAGGGGCTCAAAAACATGAAAGAGTCCTAAAAGCCCGGAATATTTGATAAAAACCTGCCATTCCAGATTATCAACATCCCGGATGACGAATCCTTTAAAATGTCCAGGGAACTGGCCCACCGGGAAGGGATTTTCGTCGGCATGAGCTCCGGCGCCGCCATGT
>JAFDCC010000197.1 GCA_019312985.1 Deltaproteobacteria bacterium | reverse complement strand
TTGGCCTTCTTCAATGTTCTTGCCGCTCTGCAGGAGAAGCCCAGTGCGATGAAGGCCGAGCGATTCGGCAAGGAGAAGGGAAACCTCGAGCTCGGGATCCGGAATGCCTGCCTGACGGAGGCGCGCCACCCCGCTCTGGAACAGCGTCTTTATCTGCAACGGCTTTGCAGGCATTTTTCTTCCGTGGTTCGTTGTCAAGGGCAAAGGGTTCCAATTCCCGCCTCGTGTCCCGTGTTACTGGTTGACCTTCTTGAGAGCCTCCGCCTGGTAGTGGACAATGAGCGGATTGATAATTTCGTCAATTTTGCCGAACATGACGGATTCAAGCTTATAAAGGGTCAGATTGATCCGGTGATCGGTCACCCTGCCCTGGGGATAGTTGTAGGTGCGGATGCGCTCGCTGCGGTCGCCGGTCCCCACCTGGCTCTTGCGGTCCTCTGAAATCCTGGCGTGCTGGTCCTGGGTCATCTTGTCGAGAAGGCGGGCCCGCAGCACCTTCAGGCCCTTGGCCTTGTTCTTGTGCTGCGACTTCTCGTCCTGGCAAGAGACGACAAGCCCGGTCGGCAGGTGGGTGATGCGGATGGCCGATTCCGTCTTGTTGACACTCTGGCCGCCGGGGCCGGAGGATCGAAACACATCGATGCGCAGTTCATTGGGGTCGATCTCCACCTCCACATCCTCTGCCTCGGGCAGCACCGCCACGGTGACGGCCGAGGTGTGTATCCGCCCCTGGGCCTCTGTTTCCGGCACTCGCTGGACCCGGTGCACGCCGCTTTCATACTTCAGTTTGCTGTAGACCATGTCGCCGCTTATCAAGGCGATTATTCTTGAACCCGCCAATACCGATGGGGCTGCTGCTCATGACCTCGACGCTCCAGCCGGCCTCATCAGCATAGCGGCTGTACATCCTGAACAGGTCGCCGACAAAAAGGGCCGCCTCATCGCCGCCGGTGCCGGCCCGTATCTCCAGGAGAATATTTTTTGCGTCATTGGGATCTTTCGGCAGCAGCAGCAGTTTTATTTGGGTTTCGAGGGTGTTGACCTGTGCCTTCAGCTCCTCAATTTCACTTCTGACCAGCTCCAGCAGTTCCGGGTCCCTTTCCTCCAGGAGCATGGTATTGCTTTCCTCCAGCTCATCCCTGGCCTTGGCGCACCTGTCGGTCAGGGCGGCAAGCTTCGTCACCTGGGCATGCTCCTGGGCAATCTTCTTGTACTCGCGCTGGTTGGCGATCAGGGAAGGGTCTGAAAGCTTTTTCTCAAGATTTGTGAGTTTGTTCTGCAGTTCTTCGGATGTCGGAAACATGGTCTTCAGTATTGTAGAAGGAACCGGGAAACCAGCGGCCAATTCTGCTGGCAGGCGAAACGAAAACAGGGGACACTCCGGATCGGAGGCCCCCTGTTGCAGAACTGTCAGATATGCTAAGCGGATTCAGCGTTCTTCTTCAGGTGCGCGGCATACTTTTTCATGAACTTCTCAACCCGGCCGGCGGAGTCAACGAGCTTCTGCTTCCCGGTGAAAAAGGGGTGGCAGGCGGAACAGATCTCAACACTCATTTCCTTGCTGACAGAGCCGAGCTCAACTTCGTTACCGCAGGCGCACTGCGCTTTAATCTTGTGGTATTCCGGATGAATATCTTTCTTCATGACTGTTTTCCTCCAGGGAGCATCTCCCTTCAGGGCAGCTCCCTCCTAAACTTTCTGACAGGGGATGTTGCAGAGCGGCTTGCCTGAAACAGCCGCTGCATGATACCCCGTGTGTTGCCCGGTATGGCACTGTCCTCCCCGTGCCTTCCGGCAGGGGCGGAATAAGAACAGGCAATTATATATAATTAAAATTTTATTGCAAGCAGTATCGGCAGAATTCCAGGAACAGTTGCGGGTGCGGGCCGCTCCGGGCCGGCGCTCTTTTCCGCCTAACTGTTCATCGACTGAAAGAATTCCTCGTTGTTTTTCGTAATCCGCATCTTGTCGAGCAGAAACTCCATGGCATCACCCGGGTTTAACGAGGAGAGGAGTTTGCGAAGGATCCATACCCGGTTAAGCTCCTCCGGCTCGAGAAGCAGGTCTTCCTTGCGGGTGCCGGACCGGTTGATATCGATGGCGGGGAAAATTCTTCTTTCCGCCATTTTGCGGTCAAGCACGAGCTCCATGTTCCCCGTTCCCTTGAACTCCTCGAAGATGACCTCGTCCATCCTGCTGCCGGTCTCGACCAACGCCGTGGCAATAATGGTGAGGCTGCCCCCTTCCTCGATGTTCCGGGCGGCCCCGAAAAACCTTTTCGGCCGGTGCAGGGCGGTCGCCTCGACACCGCCGGAGAGGATTCGGCCGCTGGCCGGGGTCACGGTATTATAGGCACGTGCCAGGCGGGTAATACTGTCAAGCAGGATAACAACATCCTTTTTGTGCTCCACGAGGCGTTTTGCCTTCTGGATCACCATTTCCGCCACCTGGATATGCCGCTGCGGCGGTTCATCAAAGGTGGAGCTTACCACCTCGGCCTTGACGTTCCGGGACATGTCCGTCACCTCTTCCGGCCGCTCGTCGATCAGCAGGACGATGAGGTTGATCTCCTTGTGATTCTTGACAATGGAATTGGCAATTTTCTGCAGCAGCACCGTCTTGCCGGTCCGCGGCGGCGCGACGATCAGGCCGCGCTGCCCCTTGCCGATGGGCGATATGATATTCATTATGCGGGTGGAGAATTCATCCTTCTTCACCTCCAGATCGACTCTTTCGTTGGGATGCAGCG
>JAFDCC010000196.1 GCA_019312985.1 Deltaproteobacteria bacterium | reverse complement strand
GGACCACCCGACCCTCTACACGTACCTGATAATGGTGGGTTTTATCCTGAATGCCGCCGTACCGCCGTTCCATGCCTGGCTTCCCGATGCCTACGGCGAGGCCACGGTCTCCGGTGCGGTTTTCATGTGTGCCTTTACCACGAAAACAGCTGTCTATGCCTTGGCCCGCGGCCTGGCCGGACTTGATATCCTCATACTGCTTGGCGTTATTATGGCGCTTTACGGTGTTGTCTACGCGGTGCTCGAAAACGATGCCCGGCGACTACTGGCCTATCATATTATCAGCCAGGTCGGCTACATGGTTGCCGGTGTCGGTATCGGTAC
Source organism: Deltaproteobacteria bacterium (assembly GCA_019312985.1). Classification (GTDB taxonomy): domain Bacteria; phylum Desulfobacterota; class Desulfobulbia; order Desulfobulbales; family BM004; genus BM004. The sequence goes on along the minus strand of JAFDCC010000196.1, from coordinate 3,009 downwards.
CCAGATGGCCATCAACGGTGCCTGTGCCCATGCCTTTGCTCATATCCTCTATAAAGGATTGCTGTTCATGGGCTGCGGTTCGGTCCTTTATATGACCGGCAAGAGCAAGTTCAGTGAACTTGGCGGCCTCTACAAGAAGATGCCGTGGGCCTTTGTCTTTACCCTCATCGGGGGACTGTCGATCTCCGCCTTCCCGCTCTTTTCAGGTTTTGTCAGCAAGTCGATGATCGTCTATGCCGGTTTCGAGGAGCACCTTTACTGGGCCGCCTTCCTCCTGACCCTGGCATCGGCCGGAACCTTTCTCCACACCGGCCTGAAGGTCCCCTACTTTATCTGGTTCGGCAAGAACAACTGCTCCAAGGAGACCTGGGAAAAGGCGGCCGATCCGCCGTGGAACATGAACGTCGCCATGGCAGTGGCCTCGTTTCTCTGCATCTTCATCGGCAGCTACACCCCCTATCTCTACAAGATGCTGCCATATCAGAGCGAGGCGGCGGACTATGCCCTGCATGTCTACTCCTCGTACCACGTCTCCGAGTCGCTGCAGATCCTGCTCTTTACAGCCCTGGGCTTTTTTCTCCTCATCAAGAAGCTGGCGCCGGAGCCTACCATCAGCATCGACATGGACTGGTTCTACCGCATGGGCGGCAGGGGCTTTTTCTGGCTGGCGCGGAAACCGATCCAGGTCTTTGATACCTGGTTCGGCGAGGTGTACCGCAATGTCGGGCTCCATTCCCTCATGACGACGTCGAGGTTCTGGTCCTGGTTTGACTGGCACGGGATTGACGGCGTGGTTGACGGCCTGGCACGCACGGTGCGGCAGACGGGCGCCAGGCTCAGGACTGTCCAGAGCGGCAGGCTGCAGTACAATATATACTACGCGGTGTCCATCGTTGCCGTCCTGATCGCGGCCTATGTCTTCGGTTGAAAGGGTGGGGGTGCCGACTGTTTTGCAAAGGGTAATTTTCAGTTAAACAGACAACCAACAAGGAAAACAGGAAATGTACGATTTTCTGATCATGAATACCCTGGGATATCCCATCTTGAGCCTGCTGGTCTTCATGCCGCTTGCCGGGGTCATCCCGCTCCTGGTTCTGAAGAACGACGAGGCGGCGAAGTACTGGACCCTGGCGATAACCCTTGTGATCGCCGCCGTCTCGCTGCCGCTCTACTTCAAGTTTGACCGGACGACGCAGCTGTACCAGTTTGGCGAGCACCACGCCTGGATTCCCATGTGGGATATCAACTACACCCTCGGCATTGACGGCATCAGCCTGCTGCTCGTCCTTCTGACCACCCTGCTCATGCCGCTCTGCGTCCTCTGCTCCTGGAACTATATCAGCACCAGGGTACGGCCATTTCTCGCCTGCCTGCTCATCATGGAGACATCCATGCTCGGGGTGTTCATGTCCCTTGATTTTGTCCTGTTCTATATTCTCTGGGAGGCCATGCTCATTCCCATGTACCTCCTGATCGCCATATGGGGCGGTCCGCGAAAGGTCTACGCCTCCATCAAGTTTTTTCTCTATACCCTGGCCGGCTCCGTCCTCCTTCTTGTTGCCATCATCGCCCTGTACCTCAAGAACGGCAGCTTCAGCATCCCAATGATGATGGGACAGGATTATTCCTCGGTTTTTCAGATCTATGTTTTCCTCGCCTTCTTCCTGGCCTTTGCCATCAAGGTGCCGATGTTTCCCTTCCACACCTGGCTGCCTGCCGCCCACGTTGAGGCACCGACTGCAGGCTCGGTGGTCCTGGCCAGTGTCCTCCTGAAGATGGGAACCTACGGTTTCCTGCGTTTCTGCCTGCCGATAACGCCGGAGGCAAGCCTCACCTTCATGCCGTTCATCCTGTGGCTTTCCATCGCCGGCATTCTGTACGGCGGCTTTACCGCCCTGGCCCAGGAGGACATGAAGAAGCTCATCGCCTACTCCAGCGTGGGGCATATGGGATTTGTCACCCTGGGCATCTTCGTCTTCAACGTTCAGGGCATTGAAGGGGCCATCCTGCAGATGATCAATCACGGCGTGACGACCGGCGCTCTCTTTATCCTGGTCGGCATGATCTATGAACGGACCCACAGCCGCGAACTGGCTCTGGCTGCCGGGGTTGGCAAATTCATGCCGGTGTACGTGACGTTTCTCGGCTTTTTCTCGCTGTCTTCCCTCGCATTTCCAGGGACGAACAGCTTTATCGGTGAATTTCTCGTGCTGGCCGGCGCCTTTTCCAAGACAAAGATTGTCGCGGCCTGCGCCATCCCGGGAGCGGTCCTGGCGGCTGCCTACATGCTGCGCATGCTGCAGAAAGTCGTCTGGGGCTCCGCCGCCAACCCGGACCAGTCATACCTGACAGACCTGAGTGTGCGTGAAATCATTACACTGGCGCCTCTGCTCCTCTTTGTCCTGTGGATCGGTCTCAACCCGGCCCCCTTCATGGATGTGATGCATGCAAGCGTCAACCACCTGGTTCAGCAGGTGGACATTGCCAACGTTGACCGGCAGGGGCTAGTGGAAGTGGCTAAACTTGTCCTCCCTTACTAACTGACTCAGTAAAAAAGGTATACGATGAAAATGGCATTGTTCTTTCCGGAGCTCTTTCTCCTGTTAAGCTGCCTGGTAATTTTCCTGCTCACCCTCGGCAAGACGGGCAGCAGCACTGTCAGGAATATCACGGCTGCCCTTTCCGTCCTGGCATTTCTGATCTGCGCCGGAAGCCTCAGGCTGGAAGGCGAGCTCTTTTTTAAAGCATACCGGATCGACCTGTTTTCGCAGTTCTTTAAACTGGCCATTACGGGCGGTATCGCCCTGCTGCTGCTTTTCAGCCGGGAACTGAAGGGCATCGACGAAGAGATCCGGACGGAGTATTACCTCTTCCTGCTGTTGAGCGGCCTGGGGCTGGTCATGCTGGTCAGCTCGGTCGAACTGCTTTCGATCTTTATTGCCCTGGAGCTCTCCTCCTATGCCCTCTACCTCCTGGTGCCGATGCGGGACGACCATGGCGGCCTGCGGC
>JAFDCC010000195.1 GCA_019312985.1 Deltaproteobacteria bacterium | reverse complement strand
CTATGGACTGCTCTGCGCGAACAAGCTTTTCAGAGTGGCCGGCACCATGGCTGGGTTCCAGCGCCACATGGTCCATTCGGCGCAGGAGGGAATTTTGAGGGTCAACGGGCGGGGAAGGCTGCACCATAGCTTATTCTCAAAAGAGCAGAGAGCCAAAATCCACTGTCAGGTGAGGAACGATTCTGGCATGTAGGCGGTGAACAATGTTTTTGTCGCCACCGTATCAGCTGAGCGGGAGGCGGAATAGGGCACGATGGTCGTGCACCCCTTTTCCATGAAGTGACGCACCACGTCCTCATCGTCCTCCAGGAGAAAGATCCGTTTCATGTCCTCCGGGTTTTCCGGGTCCAGGTTTTCCTGCTTCATGATGATGTCAAGGTGGTACTGCTTGAAGTCCTGGCTGTTGAGCGCAATGATGTTGCCGGGAGGATCAGCTGTCCCTGCCGCTTCTCCCCGGTATTTCATGAAAATGGCCTGCTCCGGGCCGAATATCTCGTCCATGTAAAACTTGATGAGGTCATGGCCGGATACGGCGTCGGCCTCAACCGTTTCAGCATTGGCATCATCACTGTATGAGGCAATATAGACGGCATGGCCGCTGCCAACAATTCTGCGGACAAAATCTGCAAAACCCTTTTTGACATTTTTCTGGACAAAAGCACCGGTCAATTCCTTGCCGTAGGCAATGGCGCCGGTGTGCAGAATGGTGATAGTCCGGTCAAAGTCGAACACGTAAATCCGCCTTTTCCCGGGGTTGGCCTTCTGCTGCCGTTCCGGTTCATGAACCGTCTCTTTTTTTCTGCCGAATAAACCAAACATGTGCTGCTCCGTCGAAAAATACCGGCCTGGCTCCCTTGCGCTCCTCTGCTGCTTGCGGCCGGCAGTATCAGTTTACGCCCTGCCCGGTCCAGGCCGACCGATTATACTGCCTTTAGAAAAAACTGCTGCCACTGCTGTCCCGCCTTCTAATACATAGTTGATTTTGCTGCTACCCCGCAAGAGTATTGTTCAGCAGGCGGGGCAGATTCGGATCATCCCTTCTTGACTCGAAATTTCAGGCAGGGTAGTTATGGAGTTAACAGAAAACCCCTCAAAGCTTTTTTCATGAGCAGGGAAGATGCAGTTGCGTTGAAAGCAATTTATCGGGGCCGTTTTTTTCCAAGTTGCATCTCGCTGCCGAATGGCAGATAATCAGGGGATACCTTGTTGGAAGGCAATGCAGCCAAAATGTATTCAGACGGCATAGTGGTTGCGGTTTTAGTTCAAAAAAGGGACATGCGATGAAGCTGGCAGGAAGTATCATAGTTGCAATTCTTATTTGCAGCCCCTGGGTTGCAGGTGCTGCCTGCGTCGAGGGTGACTGTACCAATGGGTATGGGACCGCTGTCCTGCCGTACGGAGGCAAATATGTCGGGGAATTCCGCGAAGGTGTTCGTGCCGGCAGCGGCTCGATGGCCTATCCCGATGGGGCCCGGTATGAAGGCAGTTGGCAGAATGACAGGCCCCATGGAAAAGGAACACTCTTCTCTGCCGGCAAATTCGAATACAAGGGAGAGTTTGCCAAAGGAGCCCGTCACGGGCAGGGCACCCTGAAAATAATTGGCGGCAAAACATACGAGGGAGAGTGGCAGGACGATGCGCCGCACGGGCAGGGAACACTTACAGATCCGGGGAAGGAGGAATTTACGGGACAATTTGCGAATGGCCGGCGCTATGGACAGGGCGAGTCGCTCTACTTCGACGGTTCCAGGTATAAGGGAGAGTGGGCTGACGATCTCCCCAATGGCCAGGGCGTTAAGATAATGGCAGACGGCATGCAGTATTCCGGGGAGTTCAGAAACGGTTTAATGTTTGGCAGCGGCACGATAGTTCTGCCGGATGGCCACCAGTTAAAAGTAAAGTGGCAAGCTGACTCGCCGCCGCAAAAGGGGCATGATCTGCCTGAAACAGCGGTTTCGGGCGCAGCGGCTAAAAGAGAGTGGTACATGGTTGCAACTCCCGCAAAAGACCAGAAGCCTTTCAGCCTGGGGCCCGCCCCATCTGCCGGCCCTGTGGAAATTACGCGGGAGGAGTCGGGCGTTGCCGTGGAAATACCTCCCCGGGAATCCCGGCTGCCTGGTGTATCTCTTGAAGATGTTTCCCCTCGCATTCCTGAAAAGGATGAAGTTGCCTCGGCAGAGCCGGTTCGAGCAGAAAAGATCCCCGCCAGCGGGCCGGCGGCAACCGGGCCCCCTGTAAAGCTTCCCCCTCGACCCCCTGCTGAGGATAAACTTGAAGCTGCAGAGCAGCTTCAAGCTGAAACAACAACCGCAAACGAGCCGACGGAAACCGGGGAAAAAAAACCTGCAGAGTATGCCAGCATAGCGGTGGGGGCCAACATCCGTTCTGCTGCGTCACTGACGGCGAAAATCCTCCGCACTGTTCCGGCAGGGTACCCGGTGGCTGTCCTGGAAAAACAACCCGAATGGTTCCTGGTGAAAGATTTCCGGGAAAGAAAGGGGTGGGTCTTTGCATCTCTGGTTGCTGAGCCCGGAACAGTAATAATCAGAGTTTTTAAGGGAAACCTGCGAAGCGGTCCGGGTTTACAGGATGACATCATCGCTCAGCTGGACCACGGGACAATAATGTCCGTTTTGGCAAGGAGCGGCGAGTGGCTGAAGGTGACTGATGCTGGAGAAGTATCCGGCTGGGTGCACCGTGAGATCATCTGGCCTTAAGCGTAAAACCGAAGATATCCTCTTGGCGTTTCACGTCAGATTATGCGCTGCCATAGTGAAGCTTATGGCAATACCATGACCCGGTAGTTCTTTACATTTTTTTAAATTAAATTTAATATCTTCTCAATATTTCCCCATCCATAATACCCTCTGCATGGAGTCAACTCCCATGGATGAGGTTCGTTCTCATTTCAGTACAACAGGAGGTAACTTTATGAGTGAAAACAGCAAGTGTCCGGTAACGGGAAAAGCGAACACACAAGCAACCGCCACTGGCACATCTAACCGGGACTGGTGGCCGAACCAGCTGAACCTGGCTATTCTCCGCCAGCATTCTTCGCTGTCCAATCCCATGGGGGAGTATTTCAACTATGCTGAGGAGTTCAAGAAACTCGACCTCAATGCCCTGAAACAGGATCTTTATGCGCTGATGACTGACTCGCAGGACTGGTGGCCGGCCGACTACGGTCACTACGGGGGGCTCTTCATCCGGATGGCGTGGCACAGCGCCGGCACCTACCGCACCGGCGACGGGCGCGGCGGCGCAGGGTCCGGGTCGCAGCGTTTAGCGCCGCTCAACAGTTGGCCGGATAACGCCAACCTTGACAAGGCGCGCCGCTTGCTTTGGCCGATCAAGCAGAAATACGGCAGAAAAATCTCCTGGGCCGACCTGATGATCCTCGCCGGCAACTGCGCCCTGGAGTCCATGGGGTTCAAGACGTTTGGCTTCGGCGGCGGCCGTGAAGACGTCTGGGAACCGGAAGAAGACATCTACTGGGGAAGTGAAGACACGTGGCTTGGCGACAAACGCTATACAGGCGACCGCAAACTGGAGAATCCTCTCGCCGCCGTCCAGATGGGCCTGATCTATGTAAACCCGGAGGGACCGAACGGCGAGCCGGATCCGGTCGCGTCGGGCCGCGATGTTCGCGAAACTTTCGGGCGCATGGCGATGAACGACGAAGAGACCGTCGCCCTCGTCGCGGGCGGCCACACATTCGGCAAATGCCACGGTGCCGGCGATGCAGCCCATGTGGGCCCTGAGCCCGAGGGTGCCGGTATTGAAGAACAGGGCCTCGGCTGGCGCAGCAGCTTCGGCAGCGGCATGGGGGATGACACGATCACCAGCGGCATTGAGGGCCCCTGGACCCCGAACCCGATCCAGTGGGACATGGGTTATTTCGATGTGCTCTTCCGCTACGAGTGGGAACTGACCAAGAGTCCTGCCGGCGCCTGGCAATGGACGCCGAAGGACATGGCGGCAGAGGACATGGCGCCCGCTGCGCATGATCCGTCAAAGCGGGTGCCGATCATAATGACCACCGCGGACATGTCGCTGCGGATGGACCCGATCTACGAGCCGATTGCACGGCGCTTCCAGAAAAATCCGGACGAATTCGCCGATGCCTTTGCCCGTGCCTGGTTCAAGCTGACCCACCGCGACATGGGGCCGCGTTCGCGCTATCTCGGTGCCGAAGTGCCCGAGGAGGATCTCCTGTGGCAGGACCCGGTCCCCGCGGTCACGCACCAGTTGATTGACGATAGGGACATCGCCGCCCTCAAGGGCACGATCAT
>JAFDCC010000194.1 GCA_019312985.1 Deltaproteobacteria bacterium | reverse complement strand
CGGTGTTTGTTGGCGGACGGTTTCCGGGTGCACACGGCTTTTTCAGAAAAAACAGCCACATTCCCCGATAATCGCTTCATGGAACATCCTTTTTCTTTCACTGCATACATTAATGATTATTATAAAGGAAGGAAACATGCAATCAGCCCATGCCTCATGCAGATGCATGATATAGGAGAGACACGATGAAAACAATACTGACAAGCGTGACCGGCGGGATTCTGGTCCTGCTGCTGTCGTTTTCTGCAGCGGCAGCGGCCAGCGTCACAGCCGTCAGCGGGGAGATAAAGACAATGAGCGCAACAAAGACGGCGACAGAACGGGCCATTTTTGCCGGGGGATGTTTCTGGTGCATGGAAAAACCCTTTGAGCAGCTCGACGGGGTGCTCTCCGTAATCTCCGGCTATTCGGGCGGTACAACCGAGAACCCGACCTATGAGAACTATCATGACGGCGGCCATATCGAGGTGGTGGAAATCGTCTACGATCCTGCCAGGGTTTCCTACGAGACCCTGCTGAAGCTGTTCTGGAAACAGATCAACCCGACCGACCCGGGCGGCCAGTTTGCGGATCGGGGCCATGGCTATACCACCGGCATCTTTTACACGACGGAAGAACAGAAAAGGCTGGCGGAAGAGTCAAAGGCCGCACTGGAAAAGCGCGGCGTCTTCGACAAGCCCATCGTCACGCCGGTTGAACCGGCCCGGCCCTTCTACGCCGCAGAGGACTACCACCAGGATTATTACAAAAATAATACCCTGCGCTACAGTTTCTACCGTTCCGGCTCCGGTCGCGATGCCTACCTCGACCAGGTATGGGGTAAAGAGCGCAAGGATGTCGGGTTGCGTGAAATCCGGCAGAAACTGACCCCCCTGCAGTTCAATGTAACCCAGGAGGACGGCACGGAGCCCCCCTTTGATAACGAGTACTGGGATAACCACGAGGATGGGATCTACGTCGACATCGTCTCCGGAGAACCGCTCTTCAGCTCCCTGGAAAAGTATGACTCCGGCACCGGCTGGCCGAGCTTCTCCAAGCCCCTGGTCCCGGAAAATCTGGTGCTCAAAGAGGACAGAAAGCTGCTTTTCTCCGTCCGGACAGAGGTGCGGAGCAGGGCGGGCGACAGCCACCTGGGGCACGTGTTTGACGACGGCCCGCAGCCAACCGGCAAGCGCTACTGCATGAACTCTGCCGCCCTGCGGTTCATTTCAAAGGCTGCCCTTGTCAAAGAGGGATACGGTGAATTTCTGCCTCTTTTTGAGGCTAAGTGACAGAGCAGCTGACAGCGTTTGGCAGGCAAACAAAAAAAGGACTCGGATTTTCGCCTGAGTCCTTTTTGCATTCTGCTAGAGGGGCAGGAGCAGAATCCCGATTTTCTGCCCCATGGCTTTCTCGAAAATATCCCCCGGCAAAGTTTTTATAAACAGACGGGTTGAGGGCCAATTTGGCCTTGTTTTCTCACATCAAATGGTTCAATTTTCGGGGTACCCACAGAAAAATCTGATCCACTCGCTTACAGGGGACCGTGTATGTGGGGCAGGTGAATCCCGCAGCGCCTGCATAGCAGTTCAGCATTTCCTGTTTCTTCAAAAAAAGTAAGCCGGTGTGGCCTTTCTTTTAAATCTCGATTTGCAAGAGACAATACCTGCCATATGAGCACCTGTACCAGGGGCTCACCTGCCTGGCAGAAAGAAGGTGCGGCCCTTCGAAGGCAGGGCTAGTCTTCATTTTGTTAATGCCTGATGATTTCCTTGTTGGAAACCGACAGATATTTTATTTCGCCTGTTTTTTTATCCACTTCACAACCCCCACCCGTCTTTCCATCCATTCCTTTAATTATTCCAGACTCGTTGGCAAGATAGATGGGGCTTTTAAGGGTCCAGGTTAACCAGTGCGAGTCTCCTAAATCCTTATAATTGTATTTTGGCACTACTTTCAGCCGATGTTCTTTCGGGATAAAATCTCCTCTAAAATATGCAACGTTTTTTTCAATATATTGTGAGCATGCTTGATAGGCCTCATCCCTATTAACGTCGTCGGCTGATGCTGTTCCTGCAATCAGCAATACTCCTACGGAAACCCCCAGAAATCTCTTCATTTCTCCCCCCGGTCAGTTAGTTCCAAACAACATGCAGACAAATAAATAACACAAACAAACCCAATAAGGAAACCAACATTTTCGGGAGGCCGCAATTACGATTTTATCTTGATGAAATAGTAATAAAAATTTGTGAAGAGAAAGATAAAGCAGCAGAATGCGGCTGAAAAAAACAACAAGGCAGAGCTGGCATTATTTGCCCAAAATGTGCTATTTCACCCGAGATTCGGGATTGAGCTGTGTGGTGGATATGCTGACTTGCCGGGAATGCTCAACAAGAATAAACAGGAGTGATAAAAAAATCACTAAACATCTCTCAAGCGTTTCAGCATCAAGCGTCATTCCTTCGTTAGGTGAGCCATGTTACTCATTTTTAAAACTGAGCTTTGCCGGCTCTGCTTCTGCCACCATCGTTTTAGGAGGGGCCTTTACTTCCTGCAGGCCTTGTTTGGCCTGGGAAATCTGTACGTCAACCCTGGCGCCTTTTGAAATAGAGATATATTCCTTGTAAAATATTTCACCTTTGCCGCTGGAATTTGCTCCTATCTCAATATCATTGCCCTCAAGTCTTCCGTTAAATTCGCCATCAATAAAAATTTTGCCTGCTGCCTTTACTTCGCCGCCATTGAACTTGCCGGATATTGTCACATTTTTTCCGGCACTGATGTTTCCACCCTGCAGTTCACCCTCGATTTCAACACTGCCTTCTTTTGTCGCAATATTTCCCTTGCAGACTCCCTTTATTACGATGTTTGAATTCTGCATTGAAGTTATGTTGCCATCAACATCTCCGCTTACTTCCAGGTCATAGGTGACATTAATGTCTCCTATCAGCTTGCTGCCCTTTAAAATTGTGTTAACGCCCGGACTTCCGGCAGCTGTTTTCGGCAACGCCTCAGAAATACCTTCCGGCTGTTCGTTATTTTTAAACTTTTCCTCATATGCGTTTTTTTTGCTAAACATGCAGCACCTCCGGGGGGGCTATTGTTGATTGTAGTGATTAAGTAGTAATTGCTTTTAGGAGCGGCGTCAAGAAAATCGAAGCTGCCATTGAAGATCTCCCGAATGCGGTGTTACAAAAGACACAGGAACGGCAAACAGACCATCAAAAAAAATCTCCAATTATTATAATCCGGTGTTTACTCGGTTTTTTAAGTTTTTTGTGAAGGCCGTAAGCGGGGATGGCAGCCTGCCGGCGGGGAGCAGGCCGGGCAAGTCTGCATGGTGAGCGGTTTTTCCAGGTGACTTTCTGCAAGGAGGGCGTCGTCGGCAAAGATTTCCCGGGTCGGGCCGTCGGCCATTATCAGGCCGTCGTGCATGACAATGGTACGCTCGCAGAGATCCATCACCATGTCAAGATCGTGGGTGGCGATAATCTTTGAGTGTTTGAAGCCCTGCAGCAGGACCAGGAGATTTTTGCGTGCCCTGGGGTCGAGACCGGCACTCGGTTCATCCATGACGAGGATGTCGGGAGACATGGTGAGAACCGAGGCGATCGCCACCCTTCTTTTCTGACCGGCTGACAGCCTGTGGGGTGGCCTGTCGCTAAGGTGTGAGATGTCTACGGTTGCCAGGGCCCGGTAAACCCGGTCTTTCACCTCATCGGGTGGCAATCCCAGGTTGAGGGGGCCGAAGGCGACGTCATCAAATACTGTTGCCATGAAGAGCTGATCGTCCGGGTCCTGAAATACCATGCCCACGGTGCGTCTGGCCTCCAGGATGGTTTTTCGGGTGAGAGGGTAGTCGCCGATGCGTACCTTGCCCTCCTGCGGCGTCAGGTAGCCGTTCAAATGGAGGAGCAGGGTTGACTTGCCGGCCCCGTTGGCACCGACAACGGCAACCGATTCTCCGTGTTCAATTCGGAAGGAGATGCCCTTGAGGGCGGCGGTTTTGTCTGGGTAGGCGAATTTCAAGTCCTGTACTTCAATGATGTGATGGCTCATAAACCCGACTCCAGGATAAATCGTCCGAGAATCTCGGCGATGTCGTAAAAACGAAAAAGGGTTAGCACTACTGTTGCTGTAGCGAGGTAAAAGAGTTCGCGGCCGCCAAAGGAAAACTCCCTGACAAGAATGACCTCTCCGGTAAAGGCGCGTGAGAGCATGGCCATGTGAATGCGCTGGGCCCTGTTCAAGGTGCGAAGGAGCAGGTTGCCT
>JAFDCC010000193.1 GCA_019312985.1 Deltaproteobacteria bacterium | reverse complement strand
GTTGGTTTTATCAGCTTAACTTTGCTATTCGCTTTTCTCCTGCGTGGCTTTCTGGCGCAGATCAAGCTCCTGCTGGACTGCATTACTGATATCGAGGGTACTGTCAACATAGAGGAGGCCCGCCCGTGAATCGAGGATCATTGCATAGCCGTTTTTCTCGCCCACCTCTTTGATGACCTGCTGCAGCTCATTCAACAGAGGCCCCATGACCTGCTTTTCAAGCTGCTGCAGCTCGAACTGGGCATCTTCCGATTTAAGCTGCAAATTCCTCACCAGTTTCTGGTAGTCTCTCTCCTTCTCCTCCTTGACCTCCTGGCTCCAGACCGAGCTTTTCATTTCTATTTCGGCCCGGAGGGCATCAGCCTCCTGCTGTTCCTGTTGGAACTTTTCCTGGTATTCAAGAACCTTGCCCTCCATGACCTTTTTCACTTGCTGGCCGGCTTCAGAGCCCAGCAGCACATCCTGGATGTTGACCGTGACAATCTGCTTATTGTTCTCCGCAGCACCTGCGAGCGAACCGCTGAAGCACACCGTTGCAAGCAGCAGTGCTGCAGACAGAACCGCGTAATTTTTCAGACCCATTTGCGTCGTTCCTCCTGAATAAAGATTGGGGATGCGAACATCTCTCGCAGAGGTGTTCTTTCCCGTTGTTGTATCAATTTGCACTACCCTGGATCAATGCCTGTTTCACAGACAGACAAACCGGGATGGGAACAACCTGGAACAGTTCCCATCCCGGTTTTCCGGTCAATTATAATACAGCGGCTGGCCTGCCACCAGTCCTACTGTCCAACAATGACAAAATCATCCCGCCGGTTCTGGGCCCAGGAATACTCGTCATGCCCGTACAGCAGGGGCTTTTCCTCTCCAAAGCTGAGGGTATGCATCCGGTCCGGGTGAATACCGAGATTCTGCAGGTACTTTTTGGCGCTGAGCGCCCGCCGTTCTCCAAGGGCCATGTTATACTCATTGGTGCCCCGCTCATCACAGTTGCCTTCAATGCGTACCTTTACTCCGCTGTTTTCCTTCAGAAAGGCAGCGTTCTTCTCAATCCTGGCGCGCTGATCCTCCCGGATATTCGACTTGTCAAAATCAAAGTAGACCGGCAACAACGGTCCCGATGTTCTTCCTTCGAGGATATCCTGCGCTTCTTTCGAAAGAACAGCCTCAGACTCGAGCGACTCTTCCATGGCGGCCATGGGCTCTTCATAAATTTTTTCATAGCCCGGTTCGCCGGGTTTCACTGCTGTTTCCTTCGCGGCCGGGGCCATCTCTTCTTCAACAGCCGCCTGCTTCTTGGCACAGCCCCCCAAACTGAATGCGATTGACAGGGAAAATGCTGCAATCAGCAACAGCCACAATGATCTCCTCATCTCACTCCTCCCTTAGATATTTTATCCAGAAATAACAGGTTAATCCCACAAAATATCCTGATAATTCTATCAGCTTATAGTCTATTTCTGCAAATTATACTACTGTTAAAATTACGATAATTGCCACATGGTTTCCACCACAAAAAATTATCAGCCGCAGCAACAGACTCTTCTGGCGCCACCTCCTGCCGCAACAACGTTATCACCATAAAATTATTTTAGAAAATATTCAAACACCCAGTATAAAACCGGTGTTGACTTTCTGCTCCTTACCCGTCATTGTCTGTAAAAAGCTTTCACGTTCCAAATAAAAACTTTTCATATCAGCCGCAGTAATTTTATATTGAGATGCATTGGAGCTGACACACTTTTTAACTATTTTTCACTAATACTTTCTGCCATGTCATCTGAGCACCACACGCTTCCCCCGGACGGGGAGTCCGAACTCGAAAAGATGGTTGTCCAGACCCCTTTCGGAACATTTTTCGGAATTCACCAGGAGGTGTTTGATACCGTCTGGTCCGGGCTCACTGCCGAAGACGGCAATTCGACCCTTTATATTTCCATGGAAATAGGCGCCGACCTCGATGTTTTCAACCCGGTCAAAACCTTCCTGCAGCGTGAGGATATTCCGGAAAGCAGCAATCCTGTTACCGGCTCATTTGTCCGGAAGTTTCTTCAAGGCCCCTGCAAGATACCCAACTACAGCGGCGGCCTCGGCATTCTTGCCGGCGACACCCTGAAAAGTTTTTCTGCCTGCAGGATCCCGGTGGCAGCTATCTCCCTGCTATACAGCAAGGGGTACTTTTCCCAGCTCGTTGACTCCCGCATCGGGCAGATCAGCTGGGCGAAAACGTGGTCTCCGGCGGAGGTTCCCGGGCTTTATCTCCTGAAAAACCCCAGTTATCCCGACAGGCCCCTGCAAATAGAGATTCCCTTTTTTGATGAACGGGATAAAACGGTCATGGCCTATGCCCAGGTATGGGTGAAACTTGAGATTAATGAAACACTGGATTTTTTTGTTCCGGAATTCCTCCTCGACTTCAGCCTGCCGGATTCCCCGCCCTGGGTCCGTGGTGCTTCCGACCACCTGTATGACAGCAGTTCGGAGAAAATGAAAGCCCTACAGCGCCGCATGCTGGGAGCCGGGGTCATGCCGTTAATGGACATTCTCGGCCTCACGGCAAAACATATCCATCTCAATGAACAACATGGGGTTGTTTCCGTGCTGCACCTCATTGCCGACCACCTCCTGAACAAACTGGGGCCGTCTTACGAGAAAACGGCAAGCGACGCCGATATACTCGAGGCCGCAGCGAAGGTTGCCGAAAAGGTGGTCTATACCATCCACACCCCCGTTAAGGCCGGGCATGACCGTTTCGACAAGTCCCTCTATGCCGGCCTGAGCCACACGACCTGCAGGCGCATCCTCAACCTTCTGGCGCGGGACAGGGAAGATTCCGCACTTTACAACTTTACCGAGTTTGCCATGCAGGTGAACCGGGCCGTCAACAGCGTCAGCAGGCTGCACCGTGACGTCACCAAGAAACAGTTCCCCCAGTTTGCCGACAAAATAACCGCCATTACAAATGGGGTGCACCATCTCACCTGGATCAGTGACGCCAAAGCTGCGGTCTTTGACAGCTTCCCGGAACTGGTCGACTGGCGCGGTAATCCTGCTGTATTCGCCAATGCAGAGTCGCTGCTTGGAAACAAGACATTCCGTAGCCGCCTCGGACAGGCCTGGCAGCAGGACACCGCAATTCTCATTCGCTATGTCAACGATATGCTTGT
>JAFDCC010000192.1 GCA_019312985.1 Deltaproteobacteria bacterium | reverse complement strand
CCGCCCTTCCCGGACGGCCTCGCTGATCTTCTGCTCCGCAATACGCCGAATTGCCTCCAACATGGAATATCTGCCTCAACTGGAATGTTTTTCTCTTGCTGTATTTTTTTGTGCATGCAAACAGGAGGGTAATGGTTATTATAAATACCAGGATTTTCATAGTTTGAGAATAGTATTTCCACCCGTAGCCCGGTACCGCGCAATGCATCTGAAAACCGTCAGCCTCCTGATCCTGGGCACCGCCCTCATAGCGGCAGCAGTTGCTGCGGCAGAGACAATCTTTACCTGGACCGATGAAAACGGGGTAATCCACATGACAAATGTGGAGCCGGTCCAGTCACCCGGAGGCCTCGATGTCAAGACAATGAAACCGGCCCCCGGCAGAGGCATGGGGCAGGCTACGGTCAGCATGCCGGCGCCGCCGCCGGTGCCGGTGGATGAGACCCGGGTCATCATCGAAGAGGACCATGTCATCGTCCCGACTCTCCTCTCCCATAACGGCAGGGAGGTCAAGGCCAGGCTGCTCCTCGACACCGGCTCCACCAACATCACCCTTCACAGGAGCATTGCCGCCAAGCTCGTGATCAACACGACCCAGAAGGGCTCACTGCGGGTGGCCGGGGGGGACCGTGTCGATGCGGAGGCGGTCCGCCTGGACGCGGTCACGGTGGGCCCGCACCGTCAAAAATACCTTCTGGCCGGAATTATCGAGCACCAGGGGCCGGCGGTTTCCTTTGACGGGCTGCTCGGCATGAATTTCCTCAAGAACTACCAGTACACCATCGATTTTGAAAACAGTGTCATCCGCAGGAGCCCTTGAAGGGCGGCAGCGGTCTCCCCCTAACAGGCCGCAATTCTGCCGCAAACAGATAACCCTTTGCACAAGATGAGCTGCTGGGGTATTATCCTGAACCGCTGCAAAACCCCGAATAAACACCTATACCAATGACATTGCAGAAGAGGAGAGAACATTGCGCGTAGCAGTCGTAAAGAACATTCTCGATGCCAACAGCAGGATAGCACAGGAAAACAGGAAGCTCTTTGACAGACACGGTCTCACGGTGATCAACCTCATGAGTTCGCCGGGGGCAGGCAAGACGACCCTGCTCGAGCAGATGGGGAACCACTTCGGCGGCCGCCTCAAAATAGGAGTTGTTGAAGGCGACATCCAGACAACCCTTGACGCGGAGAGGGTTGCGGCGGCCGGCCTGGAGGCGGTGCAGATCGAAACGGACGGTGCCTGCCACCTTGACGCCAACATGGTGCAGAATGCCCTCGGGAATTTAGACCTTGAAGCGCTGGACCTCCTGGTGGTGGAAAATGTCGGCAACCTTGTCTGCCCGGCCGATTTCAATATCGGCGAAGACCACAAGGTCATGATGCTCAGTGTCACCGAGGGCGACGACAAGCCCTACAAGTACCCCCTCATGTTCCGGGAGTCGCGCGTCCTTCTCATCAGCAAGGTCGACCTGCTGCCGCACCTGCGCTGCAACATTGAAAAGATCAAGGCCGCGGGCAGGGCCATCAACCCCGACCTGGTAATTTTTGAAATTTCCTCATACAGCGGACAGGGGCTCGACGATTGGCACAACTGGGTACAGGAGCAGATAAAGGCAACATAGCCGGGGCCCGCCTGGAAATCAGCGGCACCGTCCAGGGGGTCGGGTTTCGGCCCTTCATCTACAGGCTTGCCAGGGCCCGGGGACTGACCGGCCATGTCGCCAATACGCCGGCTGGCGTCATTATCGAGCTCGACGGCACCGGGCCCCAGATAGAGGAGTTTACCAGGGCCATCCACCGGGAAAAACCCGACCTGGCAATCATCGAGGCCATGCATCTCACTGGGCTGGAACAAGGGGCCGGGGCGGGCCGCTCCTGCTTCACAATCGTCGAAAGCCTTTCCGCCGGAGAAAAAACCGGCCCCGTCACCCCCGACTCCGACGTATGCGACAACTGCCTCTCCGAGCTTTTTGATAAGGCTGACCGCCGCTACCTCTATCCCTTTATCAACTGCACCGACTGCGGTCCCCGCTTTACCCTGATTGAAAAAATCCCCTACGACCGGCCCCTCACCGCGATGAGGGATTTTTCCCTGTGCCGGCGCTGCCGGGCGGAGTACAGCGACCCGGCAGACCGCCGCTTTCATGCCCAGGCAACCTGCTGCCCCGCGTGCGGCCCGGCGGTAACATTGACCACTCCTGACGGCCGGACCATTGGCCGGGATGATTCCATCGGCAGGGCCGCCGCCCTCCTGGAGGCGGGCAAGATCCTCGCAATAAAAGGGATCGGCGGCTTCCACCTGGCGGTCAATGCAGCTGACCGGGATGCGGTGGCGCGGTTGCGGGCGAGAAAGGGACGGCCGGACAAGCCCCTGGCGGTCATGGTTTCGGACCTGGAACGGGTGAGGACGCTGGCCCTTTTTTCCCCGGCCGAGGAAAAGATGCTCTGCAGCCGGGCCAAGCCCATCGTCCTGCTGCAGAAAAAAACGGGCTACCCCCTGGCGGCGAATGTTGCCCCTGACAACCGCTTTATCGGGGTAATGCTGCCCTACACCCCATTGCACCACCTGCTGTTTCACCACCGTGACTTTGCGGCCCTGGTCATGACAAGCGGCAACCTCTCCGGCTCCCCGGTTATCAAGGACAACGACGAGGTCCTGGCAAAGCTCGGTTCCATTGCTGACTGTTTTCTCCTGCACAACAGGCCCATTGTCAGCCGGACCGACGATTCAGTCGTCAGAATGGCGGGGAATGTCCCGGCGGTCTACCGGCGGGCGCGCTCCTTTGTGCCGCGGGTGATCAGCCTCCCGCACGACAGCGGCAAGACCCTGGCCCTCGGGGCCCTTATCAAGAACACGGTCTGCATCACCCGGGGCAGGGAGGCCTTTGTCAGCCAGCACATCGGCGACCTCGACAACCTGGACACCCAGCTGCACCAGGTTGAAATGGCACGCCACTTCCGCTCCCTGCTGCGGATAGAGCCTGATCTCCTGGTCCATGACCTGCACCCTGACTATCCCGGCAGCCGCTATGCCCGGAGCCAGAAAGAACTGCCATCCGTCGGCGTTCAGCACCACCATGCCCACGCGGTAAGCTGCATGGCGGAACACGGCCTCGCCGGACCGGTTATCGCTGTGACCCTGGACGGCAACGGCTACGGACCGGACAGGACCGTCTGGGGCGGCGAGGTGCTGCTTGCCGACTACCACGGGTTCCAGCGGCTCGCCCATCTGGAGCCCGTTCCCATGCCGGGCGGCGATGCCGCCCGCCGCGAACCGTGGCGCATGGCCTTCAGCCACCTCTACAGGGCATTCGGCCCCGAGGTTGAAAAGTTGGACCTGCAGCTGCTCCACGACCACGCCGGCAAGCTCCCGGTGCTGCGGCAGATGATCGACCGCTCCATAAACTCGCCCCTGACCTCGAGCTGCGGCAGGCTATTCGACGCGGTGGCCGCCCTGCTCAACCTCTGCCATACGGCAAGCTTTGAGGGACAGGCGGCCGCCGCCCTGGAAATGCTCCTTGTACCCGGCTCCAGGGATGCCGCCCCCTATACCGCTGCGGTTGCCGATGTCGGCGACTTCCCCTGGTTGCTGCCCGTAAAACCTCTGATTGGCGCCATTGTAACCGATATCATCGAAAAGATGGCACCGGAATACATAAGCCGCCGCTTTCATCACACCCTGGCAGCCCTTTTCACCGGGGCCTGTCAAAAGATCAGAACGCGGAACAGCATCAACCGTGTCGTTCTCTCCGGCGGCGTCTTTCAGAACCTCTACCTCCTGCAGCTTTTGACATCACGCCTTGAAAAGGAGGGCTTTACCGTTTATTCTCACCGGCAGGTGCCGGCAAATGACGGCGGCATCGCCCTTGGCCAGGCCCTTGCCGGCCGGGCACTTTACGAAAACAGGGGGGCACCGGCGACGGCGCATATGGGGCACCGGTAAAAAAACCGGGGCCGCAAACTCCAGGCGGCCGGATCCAGGGCACCCTCGAGAGGAAGATGAAAATGGAATGGCTGAACAGATACCGTGACAGCGGTCTTGCCGCGAAGCTCACCGAGCTGCTCAAGAGGCAGGAAGATTTGGGCCCGGTCCGCTTCATGGAGGTATGCGGCACCCATACCGTCGCCATCTGCCGGCACGGGATTCGGCAGCTGCTGCCGCCGGCGATCACCCTCACCTCAGGGCCGGGCTGCCCTGTCTGCGTCACCGCCACCGCGGACATTGACGCCTTTATCCTGGCAGCGAAGCTCGACGGCACTATAATAACCACCTTCGGCGACCTCCTCAGGGTGCCGGGCAGCAAATCGACCCTGCAGGAAGCCCGGGCGGAAGGCGCCGATATCCGAACCGTCTACTCCACCCTCGATGCCCTCCAGATCGCCCGGGAGAATCCGGACCGCCAGGTTGTTTTTCCGGGCGTCGGCTTTGAGACCACGACGCCGACCGTGGCAGCCGCCATTCTGACAGCCGCGGCCGAGGGGATCCCGAACTTTTCGGTGATTTCGTCCCATAAGGTCATGCCGCCGGCGCTCCATGCCCTCCTGGCAGACCCCGCCATCCGCATCGACGGCCTCATCTGTCCCGGCCACGTCTCCATCATGATCGGCGCCGACGCCTATGAACCTTTCGTGGCCCAGTACAACACCCCCTGCGTCATCGCCGGCTTTGAGCCGATTGACATTCTCACCGGGGTGGTGATGCTTGCCGAACAGGCCCGGCAGAAAACGGCCCGGGTCGAGATCGCCTATGACAGGGCGGTGGCAAGAAAGGGCAACCGCCAAGCCATTGCTGTCATGGAGAGGGTATTTGAACCCGTCGACGCCCCCTGGCGCGGCCTCGCGGTTATCCCCGGCAGCGGCCTGGAGATCCGGCCCCAATTCGACCGCTTCAACGCCAGGAAACGATTTGCCATCACCGTAGACGATGCAAAGGATCCCGCCGGCTGCGCCTGCGGCGACGTACTGAAGTCGATCAAAACGCCGGCGGACTGCAGATTGTTCGGAACGGCCTGCGTGCCGGAACACCCGGTCGGCCCCTGCATGGTCTCCGGGGAAGGCGCATGTGGCGCCTACTACAGGTATCAGAAAACCTGATATTGCGCGGCCTGCTGCTCTTTTCCGTTCATGTTCATCTGTTACCAGGCGAACCGGTGTCCGCAAGAGGTTAAATACGAATAAACTCACCCAAGCAGTCGTGACTTCGCAGGTGTGAAACAGATGAAACTTTTTTTTTGACTGCGATACTTCGTTGCCTGAAAAGATATGTCGTTTGACTATACTGAAATTATCGATTTTCTCCCCGATGCCACTTTTGTGATTGACAACAGGGGTGTTGTGGTTGCCTGGAACAGGGCCATTGAAAAAATGACCGGCGTAAGTGCGGCAGAAATGGTCGGCAAAGGAAATTTTGTTTATGCAGTTCCCTTTTACGGAAAGCCGCGGCCCATCCTGGTCGATATGGTGGAAAATAAAAACCCGCAACTCAGAAAACATTACGATGTAAAGGTGATAGACAAAAACACCTTGCATGCCGTTGCATTTGTTGCTTCTGCCTATGGCGGAAAAGGCGCCTATCTGTCCGGCCTGGCGGCGCCTTTGTATGACAGGGAGGGCAATTATATGGGCGCCGTTGAATCCATCCGCGACATAAGCGACCAGAAGCAGGTTGAAGAGACTTTACGGCAGCGGACAAATATGCTTGAAGAAACCATTACGGCCTTGAAAGTCCTGCTGAGGGAAAGCGCTGAAGCAAAAGAGGAACTGGAAGAGAAGGTGCTGGCAAATGTAAAAGAGCTGATATTTCCTTTTATCATTGAGCTGGAATCCACTTTGAAAGATAAATCGCAAAAGGTCTACCTGGATACTATTAAAAAAAATCTTACGGAAATAACCTCCTCATTTACTAAAAAACTTTCCTCATTATACGATGGCTTGACTCCAAGAGAAATCCAGATCGCCGATTTTATCCGTCAGGGAAAATCCAATAAGGAAATGGCCTATCTCCTTAAGATTTCTGTCAGCTCTGTTGATTT
>JAFDCC010000191.1 GCA_019312985.1 Deltaproteobacteria bacterium | reverse complement strand
TCATAGGCCAGGCGGTAGTCGTCGATGCTCTTTTCCGTAAATGGAATGTTGCATTTCTCGAAGAATTTCTCCCAGCCAATGCGCTCGGCCCACTCGCCTACACGCTCATATTTCTTAGCATCTTTGGCATATACTTCAAGTATATTCTTCACTGCCGCGACAACTTCCGGCCAGCGTGGCGGCTTATTGGGCAGAAACGGAATAACCAGCTTGGAGAATTTCGGCGCCGACCTGGAGTTGGATATCTTGCCGCCGACCAGGATGGCAATGCCGTCTCCTTCCGGGTCAGCCAGAGGCATGGAGGGACACATGGTGTAGCAGTTGCCGCAGAACATGCAGCGATCCACGTTAACCGTTACACTCTTGACCTCTTCGCCGGCTGAGTTGATGCCCTTGGCAGGCTTGATGGCACCGAGGGGGCAGGCGGCGATGGCCAGGGGCAGCTCGCACACCGAGGTGATGGTGTCGTGGTCGATGAGCGGCGGCTTGCGGTGCACACCGAGGATAGCGATGTCGGAGCAGTGTACCGCACCGCACATGTTGAGGCAGCAGGCCAGGGCCACGCGGACCTGGGCCGGCAGGGACATGCTGGTGAAGTGATCGAACAGCTCGTCCATGACCGCCTTGACCGGGCCGGAAGCGTCGGTGGCCGGGGTGTGGCAGTGGACCCATCCCTGGGTGTGGACGATGTTGGTGACACCGGCGCCGGTACCGCCGACCGGCATCATGCCGTGCGCGTTGCACGCGTCGACCAGAGGCTGCACCTTGTCGGCGCTGTCCACCATGAACTCCACGTTGTTGCGGGTGGTGAAGCGCAGGTAGCCGTCACAGTGCTGGTCGGCGATGTCGCAGTAGTCGCCGATCAGCGAGGTGCTGATGAGCCGGGCGGAGCCGACCCTGACCGTGTAGCATTCCGCCCCGGTCTCGCTGACGTGCTTCAGAACGCCGGGCTCCATGATCTCATGGTAAAGCCACTTGCCGTAGTTTTCCTTGATTACCGGCGGAAAGAACTGCTCAAAATGTGGCGGACCGATATCAGTGATCCTGTCTTCCATCGGCTTGTCTGGATTGTAACCCATAATATAACCTCCTTGAATATCTCTCTATATTAACTTTTCATGTATCCGGTTGACAGTGTCATGCAGGCAGGGTTCTACATGGGGTTTCTTTTCCTGAACTCCGCCAGGTCACGTTCAAAACCGCCTTCAACCTCTTCCTCTTTCCAGAAGACGTAGGGGTTGGAACGCGGCTCTTTAACATGCTGCGGCAGCGGGTCGACCTCCATAACCTGCAGGAAGGTCGGCAGCCCGACACGCTGGATCGACTCGCCGATCCGCTCGCGGTTTTTGCCTTCCTCCATCCACCAGTCCCAACACTTCTCGATGACGTCCTTGAGCTCTTCGAACTCGTTTTCCGGATCCATCTTGATAAAGGGAACAATCATGGTGGCTATCTGGGCGCCGTCGAGGATCGGGGCCTTGGCGCCGATGAGGATGGTGGCGCCCTGCTCAACGCCCGGGCGCAGGGCCCGCGGCATTACGTTGATGCAGTGCATGCAGCGGGTGCACTCGGCGTCGTCGATCTTCAGTTCGTCGCCTTCCATCCACATGCAGCCCGTGGGGCACAGGTCAAGGACCTCTGTCTCGATGTCGAATGGACCCCAGTCGCGGCCGGAATGGGAGCCGCCGTTGGCCGGAAATTCGCCGTTGATGTATGACTTTACAGCAGCCTGGTCGATGCGGATGTTGTCGCGCCAGTTGCCGATGACAGCAAGGTCGGAACGGGCGATGGCGGCAACGCAGTCGTTGGGGCAGCCGGAGAATTTGATCTTGAACTTGTAGGGGAAGGCCGGGCGGTGCAGCTCATCCTGGTAGGTCATGGTGATGTCATGGCAGGCGGCCTGGGTATCGTAGCAGCTCCATTCGCAGCGGGCCTTGCCGAGACAGCAGGAGGGGGTCCGGAGGTTACCGCCGGAGCCGCCGAGGTCCATGCCGACATCGTGGGTCATCTCGTAGAAGATTTCCTCCAGCTGGTCGGTGAATGTTCCCAGGAGAACAAGGTCGCCGGTGGAGCCGTGCATGTTGGTCATGCCGGAGCCGCGCCTTTCCCAGATATCGCAGACCTTGCGAAGAATCTCGGTGCTGTAGAACTTGCTTGAGGGCTGGTTCAGACGGACGGTGTGGAAGTGGGCAACACCGGGGAACTTCTTGGCAACGTCAGAGTAACGGCCGACAATACCACCGCCGTATCCGAAAACACCGACGATGCCGCCGTGCTTCCAGTGGGTGATCTTGTCTTCGTAGGAAAGCTCGAGCTGTCCGAGAATGTCCCAGCAGGCTTCATTTTTCTCGGCCTGCCTCTTGATGTCTTTGACAAAACTCGGCCAGGGACCACTTTCCAGCTGATCCAACATAGGCGTATCATGCTTTGGCATCTTGTTTCCTCCTTAACAGTCTATTGATCTTAAACAACCTTATGCGCTAAGGTTAACCTTTAACCTCTTGTAATCAAACGTTTTTTACCGTCTTCGTCTCTTTCGGCAGACTATCGGAACAGAGCAGAAAACGATTGAATACTCATTCATTAAATGCCGGAACATATCGCCCAGACAGCGCTTTGTCAATAAAAATCACAAAGAAAAAAGCCGGTTACTTTATTTTTTGGGGGGGAGGGATTTGCGGGAAAGGGAAAACGGGTTTCCGGGGGTTTAGGAGTCAAGGTTTCAAGGTTTCGGAGGGCAATGCTGAAAGATGAGTAAGCGAAAAAGCACCCCTGCCCTACCCTCGATGGATGACCTGCTTGGCGGACACGTCACGTCGAATCAGGCGGTGTTCGCGCCACCTCACCTCAAGATCGCACCGTTCGGTTTTGCCGAGGCCGAAATGAGCCAGTGCCTCCTCCCCGCTGGCATAGCCCGTGCCGATGAC
>JAFDCC010000190.1 GCA_019312985.1 Deltaproteobacteria bacterium | reverse complement strand
GATGCGGTGAAAAATGACAGGATATTCGTGGTGAACGCGGAGCTCTTTGACCGGCCGACCCCCAGACTGGTGGATGGCCTTGAGGTGATCGCCGCCATAATGCACCCGGAGCTTTTTGAAAGTCAGAAGGGAAAATGACGCGGTCCGCCCCGTTTTTTTACCATTTTTCAAGGATTATTGAGCGACCGGGGAAGATAGCTGGTATGAAAAGGAAAAAAATCCCGGCCGTTTCGGCAGGAAACAAAAATTCTCAAAAAACAATGTCCATCGGTGTCAAGATAACAGTTACAACCCTGCTTCTCGGTGTTGTTCTCGCATGCAGCGCCATCCTGGCAATTTCCGCAGGGTCGTCGGGCACCCACTTCATGGAAACCCTGGCTATCCTGGTCGGCAATGGCGACCCTGACTCGGTGAGCAGCACCATCATCTGGCAGATCCGGCTGCCCCGGGTAATCCTGGCCGCCTTTGTCGGAGGCACCCTGGCGCTCGGCGGCCTGGTGTTCCAGGCCCTGCTGCGCAACCCCCTGGCCGAACCCTACATTCTTGGCATATCAGGAGGCTCGGCCATCGGCGCCATCCTCGCAATGCTGCTCGGCCTTTCCTATTTTCCCGGGGTCGCTCTCTTTTCCTTTGGCGGGAGCCTCCTGGTGCTCGCCTTTGTCACTACCCTGGCCGGGGCCACCCTCGGCAACACCATGCTCAGCAGGGATTCACTTTTGCTCGGCGGCGTAATGATGAACGCCTTCTGTGCCGCGGTTATCATGTTTCTCATCTCCATGACCCGTTCGTTTCAAGTGCAGCACATCCTCTACTGGCTCATGGGTGACCTCGCCGCCCTGCAGAAGGGGCAGCTTTCCATTCTTTTTCTGGTACTGCCCTGTTTTGCGGTGATCTTCATCATGGCCCGTCCCATGAACCTTCTCCTTCTCGGCAGGGAGACCGCGGCGGCCATGGGGATCAATGTGAAAAATACCATTCTCGTCCTCCTCGTCGTCACCTCGCTCATGGTCAGCATCATTGTCAGCCTCTCGGGTCTGGTGGGATTTGTCGGCCTCGTCATTCCCCATATCTTCCGGATGGTGTTCGGCCCGGACCACCGTCTGCTCGTCCCCTCGTGTTTGCTCGGCGGTGCTTCCTACCTCATCGTCTGCGACCTCCTGGCCCGGGTGATCCCCTCGTCGGGAGAACTGCCGGTTGGCATCATCACCGCCCTTATCGGCGCACCGCTTTTTATCATCCTTCTTATCCGGCACAGGAATTAATGCAGATTCTCGATATTAAAGATATATCATTGGAATACCGTGATAAAATTATTCTTGAAAATGTTAATTTTTCGGTGTGCGCCGGTGAGTTTTTCATGGTGATTGGTCCCAACGGCGCCGGCAAAACAAGCCTGCTGAAAGTGCTCGCCGGGCTGCAGAAAGCGAGCAGGGGGACGCTGACGGTGAAGGGTAAAAACATCGAATCCTACTCGAGGCGCAATCTTGCAAAAATCATGGCCATTGTGCCGCAGCAGGTAGAGGTCGGTTTTCCTTTTACCGTTGCCGAAACCGTTGTCATGGGGCGTACTCCCCACCTCGGCATGCTCGGCATGGAAGATGAAGAAGACTTCGCTCTTGCGCGCCAGGCCATGGAGTTCACCGATGTCGTGCACCTGGCGGAGCGCAAACTCTTCCAGTTGAGCGGCGGTGAACTGCAGCGGGTGATCATTGCCCGGGCCATCTGCCAGCAGCCCGAGATAATCCTGCTCGACGAGCCGACCACCGCCCTTGATCCGGCGCACCAGCTGAAGATCATGGACCTGATGGAGCGTTTCTGCCGGGAGCAGGGGACCACCGTCGTCATGGTGTCGCATGACCTGAACCTGGCCTCGATGTACGGCGACCGCCTCCTTCTTCTCAAGGAGGGGAGGGAGGTCAGGACCGGTACTCCCGGCGATGTTCTCACCCGGGATCTTCTCGAAAAAACATACGGCTGTCGGATGCAGGTAGACGAAAGCCCCCTGGGCCGGGTTGCCAGGGTGACCCCTGTTCCGGACAAGTACCTTTCCCCTGATGAAGAGAACCTCTGAAAAAGAAAGGCTCGTCCTCGGTGTCGATACCGGCGGGACGTTCACCGATTTTGTTCTGCAGTCGGACGCAGGCCTTCAGACCTTCAAGCTTCCCTCGACGCCGGCGGACCCTTCCCGTGCCATCATGAAGGGGCTGCACCACTTTTTCGGCAACAGGCTGCCGAAGAACCTGGAAATCATCCATGGCAGCACGGTGGCCACCAACGCCTTCCTGGAGCGCAAGGGTGCCAGAACGCTCCTCGTCACCACCCACGGTTTTGAGGATGTCCTGTTCATCGGCCGCCAGAACAGACCGAACCTTTACGATTTCAACATCACCAGGCCGCCTGAGATTATATCCCGTGACCTGGTGACCGGCGTTCGGGAAAGAATGCTTTTTGACGGCACCGTCCGGCAGGCACCGGGCAGAACGGTGGGAAAGAGGCTGCGCGCGCTCTGCCGGGATAAGGGCATAGAGTCCGTCGCCGTCTGCTTCCTGCATTCCTATGCCAACGATGCCCATGAGCGGTTCATCGGGGCAGAACTTGCCCCCCTGCATCTTCCCGTAACACTTTCCTCGGAGATACTGCCGGAATTCAGGGAGTACGAACGGCTGACAACGACGCTGGTGAACGCCTATCTCGGCCCGGTGGTGTCATCCTACATCAAACGGCTCCTGCAGCAGATCGGTGGGGTTTCCCTCCATATCCAGCAGTCCAACGGCGGCGTCCTGCCGGCCGTTGACATGGAAAAACGGGCCGTTAACACCGTGCTATCAGGCCCGGCCGGGGGAGTGCACGGAGCGCACCAGCTTGCCCAGGAAATGGGGCGGGACAGGATCATCACCTTTGACATGGGCGGCACCTCCACCGATGTTTCCCTTTGTGACGAAACTCCGACTTTGACGAGAGACCATATCATCGACGGATATCCAATCCGGATCGAGGTCATTGACATCCACACGGTTGGCGCCGGCGGCGGCTCGCTGGCCCACGTTGATAGCGGCGGCCTTCTCAAGGTGGGGCCGCAGAGCGCCGGCGCCCGACCGGGCCCCATCTGCTACGGGGTTGGCGGCCAACAGCTCACCGTAACCGATGCCAACCTTTTTCTCGGCCGTCTGCTGCCGGAGAAATTCATGGGCGGCGCCATGCGTCTTCGCAAAGAAAAGGTGGATGATGCCATGACAAGACTTGCCGGGGAGCTGCAGCTTGATGCCGTTGCCGCGGCGCTGGGCATAATCCGCATCGTCAACGCCAGCATGGCGAAGGCGATCCGTGCCGTCTCCCTGGAGAGGGGATATGCCCCCCGGGAATTCAGCCTTTTTGCCTTTGGCGGGGCTTCCGGGCTTCACTGCTGCGAACTTGCCGGTGAACTGGCCATGGGCTCCATTGTCATTCCGGCCCGGGCCGGAATTCTCTCGGCCCAGGGCATGGTCTTTGCCGATCCGGTCCTCGATTCCATGCAGGCCCTGTTTCTCCGCGGCGATGAACTTGACTCCCCTGTTCTGTCCGAGGCAATGGACACCCTGGTCGCCAAAGGACTCGCCGAGGCGGAAAAACTCGGCCGTGCCGAAGATCCGGGCCGCACCGCCGTAACCCGTTTTCTCAATCTGCGCTATCAGGGGCAGTCGTACGAACTCTCCGTTCCGTACGGGGAAGATTTTCAGGAACACTTCCACCGGGTTCACGAGCATAACTTCGGCTACAGACTGGACAATACCCCCCTTGAACTCATCTCGATCCAGTCCTCTGTCATGGTGCGGCGGCCGCAGCGGCCTCTTCCCAGGGCAAAAAAGAAGGCTCGCTGCAAGGCTTTACCGTTTACGGAACAGGAACTCTTTTTCGGCGAAAATCCGGTCCGGGTCCCGGTATTCGACCGGGCTGAGATGGTGGCGGGCGCAACCCTTTCCGGTCCGGCCCTGGTTGCCGATAACTATACGACCGTCCTTCTCCCGGCATCTTTCTCCCTGGAAGTGGATACGTTTCACAACCTTGTCATCGAGAGAGAAGGCTCGTGAAAATCCTGGCTCTTGAGCCATATTACGGCGGCTCGCACAAGACCTTTCTCAACGGGCTGAAAAATCACCTGCCCTTTGACTTCAAGCTGCTGAGTCTTCCGGCCCGCAAGTGGAAATGGCGCATGCGGCTCGCCGCTCCCTATTTTGCAGAAAAAATAACAGCCAGGGCAAAAGCTGACCTTCCTGACATCATCTTCTGTTCCTCCTTTGTTGATGTTGCCGCCCTGCGTGCACTTCTCCCCGGTCCTCTGCAGCAGATACCCATTTACAGTTATTTTCACGAGAACCAGTTTGCCTACCCGGTCCAGCGGGAGGACGAACGGGACTTTCATTTCGGCCTGACAAATTTCACTACAATTCTTGCCTCTGACAGGGCGGCATTCAATACCCGCTACAACCTGCAGACCTTTCTCCGGGGAACGGAACAAATCCTGAAGATATGCCCTGACATGAAACTTGCAGAAAGCCCCGCCTCCCTTCAGACAAAAATTTCAATCCTCAACCCCGGTGTTGATTTCAGCCGGATCGACTCCGCCGGCAAGGGCCGGGAGAATAAGCCGGGTCCGCCGGTCGTTGTCTGGAATCACCGCTGGGAACACGACAAGAACCCGGAACTCTTTTTCCGGACAATCCTGGACCTTGAGAAAGCCGGCGCGGATTTTCGGCTGATTGTCCTGGGCCAGTCCTTCCGGCGAAGACCGGCAATTTTTTCCGAGGCGAAGAAGAGGCTGCAGCCCAAGATTCTTCACTGGGGCTTTGTCGATTCACCGGATGAATATGCGCAACTGCTGCAACAGGGCGATATTGTCGTCTCAACCGCCGGCCATGAGTTTTACGGTATCGCGGTTATCGAGGCGGTCCGGGCCGGCTGTTTACCCCTGCTGCCGAAGCGCTTGTCCTATCCCGAACTATTTCCCGAAGAGTACCTCTACGAGGACAATGAACTTTTCCCGCGGCTGAAATCGCTGTTGAAAAACCCGGTGAATAACGAGAGGCAGAAACTGAAGGAACTGGCGGCCCGTTTTTCCTGGGACAGCCTTACGCAAAAATATGTTGCGTGGTTTTCCACCGGCAGGAAGCCATGAAGGTGGACCGGAGAACTGGTGAAATCTACTTGCTTTCATCCTGAAGGTTTATCATACTGGCGACATGTTCCAAACTTTGTAATTCAGCCGAAGGAGTTGCACCGATGCTGGCAATGCCGCGCTCAGTCCCCATACTTTTACTGTCCTGTCTCTTTGTTTACGGCTGCGCGGTTAATCCCGTAACCGGCAGAAACGAGCTGGCCATCATTCCCGAATCGAGTGAAATAAATATCGGCTCGGAAAATTTTGCCCCCAGCAGGCAGATGCAGGGAGGCGACTACACCGTCGATCCGAAGGTTACGGCCTATGTCAATGAAGTCGGACAGAAACTGGTAGCGGTCAGCGACCGGAAACTGCCCTACGAGTTTGCGGTGCTGAACAACAGCACCCCCAATGCCTGGGCATTGCCCGGTGGTAAAATAGCGATAAACCGGGGACTGCTGCTGGAGCTCAACAGTGAGGCCGAACTTGCCGCCGTCCTGGGGCATGAAATTGTCCACGCAGCTGCCCGGCACGGGGCCCGGCAGATGGAAAAGGGCATGATGCTCCAGGGGGCCCTCATCGCCACGGGCATTGCCGCCGGAGGCAGTGATTACGCCAATCTCATTGTCGGCGGGGCCCAGGTGGCGGCCGGGCTGATCCAGACGAGGTACAGCCGTGAAGACGAACGGGAGGCCGATTTCTATGGCATGCAGTACATGTCCCGCAGCGGCTATGATCCCATGGCCGCCGTCTACCTGCAGGAAACATTTGTCCGTCTGCAGGAAAACCGGTCTAGCAACTGGCTGGCCGGCCTTTTTGCCAGCCATCCTCCTTCATTGGATCGGGTCCAGGACAACCGGGTAACCTTATCCCGGCTGCCCAAAGGCGGCAAGGTCGGGCAGGAGATTTACCGGCAGCGCATCGCTTCTCTCGATAGAAGCAGGAGGGCTTACGAAAACTATGATATAGGCAGGGAGTATCTGCAAAACGATGATGCCCCAAAGGCCCGGGCATATGCCCAGGAGGCCATCAAAATTGAGCCGCGGGAGGCCCAGTTTTATGCCCTGCGGGGTGACACGTACTATATGCAGGAGCGTTACCAGGATGCCCTGGCCGATTACAGCAGGGCCATCGAGCGCAACGACAACTATTTCTACTTCTACCTGCAGCGGGGTAAGACCAGGAAAAAACTGAACCTTGGGGAGGACGCCTTCGCCGACCTCGAGAAAAGCACACGGCTGCTGCCGACTGCTACGGCGTATAACAGTATGGGTGAACTGGAGCTCTCCCGGGGGGCGCGCCAGCAGGCCATCCAGTATTTTGCCGAGGCAGCCGCATCCAATTCCCAGGTGGGGATGCAGGCAAGGACAGCGCTTCTGCGCCTCGATTTTCAGAACTACGCCCGCCGGTATATCGAGATCCTGATCGGCCTGGGTCCCGAAGGGTATCTCCAGGCACGCATCAGCAACCAGGCGCCGGTAGGTCTCAGAAACCTGCAGTTCCTTGTCCGCTACCCCGGTCCTGCCGGGGAGGGGCTGCAGGCCGTCCGGACGATTGCTGCCACCATCGGTCCCGGCCAGGTTTACTTTGCCGCTCTCGAACTCGGCCCCTTCAAGGGCGCCACTGCACTGAATGCCATCCGCATCGAGATAACCGGTGCGGATTTACTTGAATAAAATCAAGGAGGAGAAGACAATGAAAGTACTTATCCCTTTTTATTCGCTGTACGGCCACATCTACAGGATGGCCCAGGCCATTGCCGAAGGGGTTGCCCGGGTTGAAGGGGCTGAGCCGGTTCTCCGCAGGGTCCCGGAAACATTACCCCGGGAAGTCCTGGAAAAAATGGGTGCCGTGGCGGCCCAGGAAGGGATGGCAGGGGTGCCGGTCTGCACGGTGGAGGACCTTGCCGCGGCTGGCGCCATAATTTTCGGGACCCCGACACGGTTCGGCAATATGTGTGGTCAGATGCGGCAGTTTCTCGACAGCACCGGCAAGCTTTGGCAGGAAGGGGCCCTGGTCGGCAAGGTCGGATCCGTCTTTGTCAGCACCGGCTCCCAGCATGGCGGTCAGGAAACCACAATTGTCTCGTTTCACATGACACTGCTGCATCACGGTATGGTTATTGTCGGACTTCCCTATGCTTTTCAGGGACAGACGCGCATGGATGAGATCACCGGGGGGTCGCCATACGGCGCCTCCACCATCGCCAGCCCGACAGGGGAAAGGATGCCCAGCGACAATGAACTGGAAGGAGCCCGTTACCAGGGGAATCATGTCGCGACAATTGCCGCAAAACTCTCACAATAACTGAACCAGGAGAAGGAGAATACCATGTCTGATCTGATGGATGTCATCCGGGGCAGGAGAAGCATTCGCCGCTACGCGGATAAACCTGTGCCGAACGAACTGCTCGGCAGGCTCTTTGAGGCGGCCCGCTGGGCCCCGTCGTGGGCCAATACCCAGTGTTGGCATTTTGTCGTGGTCCGGGATGACGCAGTAAAGAAAAAGATCCAGGAGACCGTTTCGCCACGCAACCCCTCCTCGCTGGCACTGGTAAATGCCCCGATACTCCTCGTCGTCTGCGGCCAGCTGAAACGGTCCGGTTTTTACAGTGACCAGTACCCGACAAAGTTTGGAGACTGGTTCATGTACGATCTTGGGCTGGCCACCCAGAACCTCTGCCTCGCGGCCCACGAAGCAGGGCTGGGAACGGTAATCGTCGGCCTCTTTGACCACGAAAAGGTTGGGGAGATTGTCAAGCTGCCGCCGGAGCACGAGGTTCTGGTCCTCATCCCACTGGGATACCCGGACCATGAACCGTCCCCGCCGAAGCGACTCGAGCCGGAAGAATTTGTTCACTACGATTCATTCTAGCGGGCCCGCTGTTTTCTGCTTTTGCTGAGCCGGAGCCCTGAATCCGTGCCGCGAGGTGCCCTGCTGTCCGTCAGGGCACCTTTTTTTTGCTTAAAAGCCCGGCCCTGAAACAACAGACCAAGGACGCCTGCGCGGGTGTAACGGCGGCCCGGATGAAAGGAAAATTTTCGGAAATGTCAAAGGGGCCGGATAAACTCAACCAGTACAATTGAGACGAGGACGAGTATTCCAACCGGAACGGTTTTATTTTTGAGGGGATAGTTGAAGTCGACAATCCGCAGAGCCCAGCAGGATGCCCCGAGCAGCAGGGCAACGGCAAAAAGAGCCTGGTACCCCTTGTCGTGCATGAGGTTGTTGCCGAGGGCGGCGTAGAAGATCATATTAAGCACGGCGATAAAGGTAACCAGAAAACGGGTCACCCGTGCCAGAACACGGCTGAGCACATGGGTGATCTGATACAGTCCCAG
>JAFDCC010000189.1 GCA_019312985.1 Deltaproteobacteria bacterium | reverse complement strand
GGTTCCAATGCTATTTCGGGTATTACCATGATCGGCTCCCTGGCATCCCTGAAAGCGGATAACGTCACTGTTGCCATTGTTCTTGGGACTCTGGCGGTAACCTTTGCCACCATCAATGTGGTCGGCGGTTACGCGGTGACAAACAGGATGCTGGAGATGTTCAAGAAAAAGGATGAGGGGGAAGCCAAATGAACACCATGACACTTCCCATAAATTTTGCCTATGTCATTTCGGCAGGCCTGTTTATCTTCGGCCTGAAGATGCTGAGTTCCCCGGCAACGGCCCGGCGGGGCAACATGCTTTCCGCCCTCGGCATGCTGCTGGCCATCGTTGTCACCCTTTTCAATGCCGGCCTGGACTACAAGTGGATACTGGTCGGCGTTATTGTTGGCTCTATTATAGGCCTGGTGGCTGCTTATAAGGTACAGATGACGTCCATGCCGGAAATGGTCGCACTGTTCAACGGTTTCGGCGGCATTGCCAGTCTGCTGCTGGCCTGGGGGGAATACCACCAGCACCCGGAGCTCTCTTCCTTTATAGCCTTTGTCACCTTCCTCTCCGACTTTATCGGGGGCATCACTTTCACCGGTTCCATGGTCGCCTTTGGCAAACTTGCCGAAAAGATACCCAGCAAGGCCATTGTTTTCAGCGGCCAGCATATTGTCAACGGCGCCATTCTCCTGGCGGCCCTTGCTTCAGGAGTGATTTTTGCTATCAACCCTGAAAGCAGCTATGCCATTTTTGTGGTTATTGTGGCCGTTGCACTGCTGTTTGGTGTTACATCTGTAATTCCCATCGGCGGTGCCGATATGCCGGTGGTTATCTCGCTGCTCAACAGCTATTCCGGTATTGCCGCCTGTGCCGCCGGTTTTGTCATCAGCAACAATATCCTCATCGTCGCCGGCGCCCTGGTCGGCGCCAGCGGTATCATCCTGACCAACATCATGTGCAAGGCCATGAACCGCTCCCTGGCCAATGTCCTGTTCTCCGGTTTTGGAGCAACGACCCAGGCGGCAGGTTCCGGTGAGCAGCAGGGCGAGGTGCGGCCCGCCTCTGCCGAGGATGTCTACTATATCCTCGAGGCCGCCGATTCTGTTGCCTTTGTTCCGGGCTACGGCCTGGCAGTAGCGCAGGCGCAGCACGTGGTCCAGGAACTGGGAGAGCTGCTTGAGGAAAACGGCACCGAAGTCAGCTATGCCATCCACCCGGTTGCCGGCCGCATGCCGGGACACATGAATGTCTTGCTGGCAGAGGCCAACGTTTCCTACGACCAGCTGGTCGAGATGGATGACATTAACCCCCGGATGGATTCCATCGACGTCTGCGTCGTCATCGGCGCCAACGATGTCGTCAACCCGGCCGCCCTGGAAGACGAGGCAAGCCCGATATACGGCATGCCGATCATCGAAACCCACCGGGCCAAGACGGTCATCGTCCTGAAGCGGTCGATGAATCCGGGTTTTGCCGGTATCCAGAACGCCCTCTTCTTCTACCCCAACACGCGGATGTACTTTGGCGACGCCAAGGCATCCATCCAGGCACTGGTTGCCGAGTTCAAGAGCGACTAGGTTTTTATTCAGCCTTACTGATTCAATCCCGCCAGGATCTTCCGCCTGGCGGGATTTTTTTGTGGCGCCTGTCATTATGATTTTGTTTCATAAGGTGCTATACTGCAGCCGGACACTATAAAATGGCGCGGGGGAATGCGCAGCACCCCCCTGCCGTTGAGACAGAAAGGGTATTCAGTCAGACATGACGCTGAAAAAAATAAACTGCTGGGAATACATG
This sequence comes from Deltaproteobacteria bacterium, assembly GCA_019312985.1. Taxonomy (GTDB): domain Bacteria; phylum Desulfobacterota; class Desulfobulbia; order Desulfobulbales; family BM004; genus BM004. The sequence goes on along the minus strand of JAFDCC010000189.1, from coordinate 2,198 downwards.
CAATGCGGCCGTGGCCCGAAAGGGTCCAAGGCAAAAAGGCTCGGAGTCTGCCCCGCTGCCCTGGAGAAAAGGCTGGATCGGATCCACGGCGGCATCAATTCCGGCAGGGCCTGCTGGGTTGTGGCGGGGACCTTCTGCGGCGGTACGGTGCAGGGTTCATTTGCCAGAAAGCAGGTAGCCTGCAAGCGGTGTGATTTTTACAACAAGGTGCACCACGAGGAAGGCGGCGCCATTGAAAAAAATAATATCCTGCTGGGCCGCCTCAAGGACACCTCCGCAAGGCTCGATATCACCACCAAGCAGCTTGGTGTCATAATCGGCAGTGCCGGCCTCATCGGCGGTGCCTTGATGCACCATTTCAACACCAAGACAAGCGGCGACATGGAGGTGCTCGGTCCCAACAGCAAACGGCTGAGCATCAGGCAGCCGGGCGACATCAGGAGTTACTTTGAGAAATACCAGCCCGACTTCATAGTCAACTGCGCCATTGCCCCCCTGGACAGTGATGCCCAGCTCGCCTATGAGATTAACTATCTCGGCGCTGTCAGGCTCGCCAAAATGGCACGGCAGCTGAAAATACCCTATATTCACTTCAGTTCCTCCGCCACCCAGCCCATGGGCGAGAACATAACGGAGGAGAATACCCTGGAACTGGATGCCGGCCTCTCCAACTATGCAAAGTCTAAGCTGATGGCGGAGAAAAGCCTGCGCTACATGCATGAGACACAGGGTCTCGACTACACCATAGTCCGCCTGGCGATCGTCTACGGCAAACACGACCACAAGATACAGGGCTTCCAGCGGCTGCTTTTTTCCGTTGCCGACCAGTCCATGCCGTTCATTCTCAGCAAACCGGGGGTGAAGCACTCCTATACCAACACCAAGAAGGTCCCCCTTTTTGTGACCCATATCCTCGACAACAGGGACGAGTTTTCCGGGCAGGCCTATAATTTTGCCGACAGGGAGCCGGTGGAGATGATACAGATCATCAAGGCTATCAAAACCTACCTTGATGTCAAAACACCGCGGGAGATATGCGTTCCATACCCCCTGGCAAAAACAGGCCAGACCATGCTGACGTGGGTCGCCAGGAGGCTGCGACGGCTTGGCGTCGAGGTGCGGCTTCCGGCTGAAATGCAGTTCATGCGGAATTTTTATGAAACACAGACCCTGTCCATGGACAAACTGGAACGCTCAAGCTACAGGGACAACGCCCAGGAGGTTACGGTTTTCTCGGAGCTGACCAGTATCATCTACTACTACCTGATCCGCTGGAAGCACCTGAACCGGATCACCACCTTCAATGAGGAGTTCAAGGGGTCGTCCAAGCCGGCCGGTGAGTTCCTCTCCTCCCCGGAAAATCTCCTGGAAGATGTCAACAGCTACAGCCACAAGCCCCTGGAAAAATACGAGGCAGGCCTTTAGCGGCCGGAAACGCTGGCGAGCAGGTCCAGCAGCCGCGTGTGGATGTTGTCAAAACCGCCGTTGGAAAGAATTGCGGCGACGTCGCCCGGCTGCAGCGTCCGGCCCAGGTGGGCCAGGATCTGCTCGGTATCGGCAAAGGCGAGGGCCTTGATGCCTTGTTTCTGCAGATCGGCTGCCAGCTGCCTGGCGGAAAAGAGCTTTTCAGGGGGGTAGTCGGCAAGCGGGACCGGTTCGCGCACCAGGACGCGGTCCGCCCCGCCAAAGGCAAGACCATAATCCGCCTGAAAAACCCGGCGCCTGCTGGAGTTGGTGCGCGGCTCAAAGACGACGATCAGCCTCCGGCCCAGGTACGCCTGCTTCAGGGCGGCCACGGTTTCCCGGACCGCGGTGGGATGGTGGGCAAAATCATCGATGACCGTAATATCGTTGACCACACCCCGGACCTCCTGGCGTCGCCGCACTCCTTCAAAGGCGGCAAGACCGGCAGCAACTGTCTCTCTGTCCAGGCCGAGCCGGTCGAGAACGGCAATGACCGCCAGGGCGTTCAAGGCATTATGCCGGCCGGGCATGGGGTTTCTGTAGCTGCCGTAGGGGCTGGTGCCGCGCCGGACGTCAAAAAGGGTGCCGCCGGGCGTCACCCTTACATTGCTGATGTTCCAGTCGACTGTGCTGTCCGTTCCGTACCAGAGGACGGGGCATTCCGCCCTGCTCGCTATCTCGCGTACCACCGGGCTCTCATGGCAGGCAACGATGCAGCCGTCCCGGGGCATGAT
>JAFDCC010000188.1 GCA_019312985.1 Deltaproteobacteria bacterium | reverse complement strand
GTACTTTCTTACTCTGACAGAATATTTGCTGTTGCGAGGAAGAGGTCTGAATCGCGTAAAATGCCCACCAGTGTATCGTTTTCATATACTGGCAGGACGGTAATTTTGTTGCGATACATTATTTTAAGGGCATCGACCAGGGTCATATCTGTCGTAGCATTTTTGCCCCGCAGCTTTAACATTATCTCGCCGACTTTTGTTTCTGCATTTTTAGTTACCCGTTGCTTTAATCTCTGGTTTGCGTCATCCAGCTCCGGGGCACCGCCTTCGGCAAAAGCTATTGAAACCCCGAGGGATGGCAGTTTCTGACTCAGGCTCCCTGCAATCTCAGGAATCATTATCTCCAGGATGTACTGAAAATCCAGAATGCCAACCAGGTTTTCATTATCATCAAGGACCAGGCTTGTCCGGTGTCCAGCTTCAGTACATTTACCGGTCTCGGTTTCGCAAAAAACGGTTCGCAATTCATTAATTGCTTCGCGAAGAGGTTTGTCAACATGAGTCGTTGCGCAGTCCTTCAGGGGGATCAGTAAATCTTTAACATGTTTATCGAGAAACATTCGTTACCTCCGTCATGCAAGTGTAAGTCAAAAAATATTCCAACAAAATAAGTATATTACTCAAATTACCATTCATTACTTAAGAAAGTAAACAGGATTTTCCATACAGTAAAAAAGCCATGCAGGTAACAAAAAGTCAACACGTGGCAGAATATATCCTGCGCTTTTCATATTTCAATGTTAGCGATTCACCTACTAAAAAACCGAAGAACCCTTATTCAAGCCGCTTGAAGTCGCTTGCCGCCTGTTCCTTGACCTGGTTGGCGGCACTATGCTCCGGCAGAAAGACGGTAAAGCAGGCTCCACCGAGCTCGGAATCGGACACGGCCAGGGTGCCGCCGTAACTTTCCACTATTTTTTTACTGATGGAGAGGCCAAGGCCGGTACCTCCCTGCTTGGTTGAGTAGAAGGGATCAAAAATTTTCTTTTTGTGCCCGTCCGGCACCGGGGCGCCGCTATTCTGGACCAAAACGCTGTAGCCGTCGGCCTGTTTCAGGGTGTCCACCATGATAATCCCCTTTCGCGGTGCCGCGTCAATGGCATTCAAAATGATATTGAGAAACACCTGGGACATTTTTTTGCCGGGCACAAAAAAGGTCTTGCCGTTTTCCCAGCCGGCGACGGAAAGGGAGATGTTTTTTTTCCGCAGCTGGCTGGCAAGCAGGCTGGAAACCCGGTCAATAACCTGCGCCAGGGGTTCGGTTTCAGCGCTCTCCTTTTTATTGTCCGGCGCATCGCGGCGGGAAAACTGCAGCACCTCTTCAACAGTGCTGTTGAGCCGGGTTGTCTCCTTCAGCAGGATTTCGACAAATTCCCTTTTGGGGTGGTCCGGGGGAAACTCATCGAGGAGAATCTCGGCTGTCCCCTTGATGGAGGAGAGCGGGTTTTTAATTTCATGGGCCAGGGAGGCTGAAAGCTGGCCGAGGGCGGAGAGCTTTTGGGCCGCGCCCAGCTGCTCCTCGACTTCAAGCAGGAGCTGGGTTTCGCGGTGCAGCTTCTGGTATGATTTTTCGAGCTGTTCGGAAAGCTCTTTGTAACGCAGCCGCAGGCGCGATTCCCTTCCGGCGATTATACCCGTTACCGTGCCGGCCGCCAGGTAAAGGAATATCTCAGTCAGTTCACTCAGGTAGGTTTCAGCCCCCTGGCCGATGTAGAGAAGCAGGTGGGGGATGAAGGCGATGGACGACATGACGGCCAGAACCACCCCGCCCCGGACGCCGAACCATATTGCCCCGAGGACAATGGGGAAATAGCTGAGACGCCGGTACATGTCATGATAGAAGACCATGTAGCCCGGCGTGAAATAATGCAGCATGCCGATGGCGATGACAACGAGGACAAGGATGGCGAAAAGAAATTTTCTCATGGATCACTCGGCGTCAAAGGTGACTCTTCCCTGCTCATAAAAAAGGATGCTGGAAAGTATAATGTTTCTGCCCGGATGAAACCAGCGCTAATTAAACTAATGATACCGCCACGCTTTTGCGATCTTCCGGTCTCACCGGAAGGTGTTTATCCCCAAAGCCTTATAAGGGCAAGACTTATTGCCGGGAAGTAGGTGATGATGATCAGGGTGAGCATGAGAAGGGCAAGAAAGGGGAGTGTCGCCCGGTACAGGGTCACTACGGACTTGTCGAAGCGGTAGCTCGCGAGAAAGAGGTTCAGGCCGACCGGAGGGGTGCAGTAGCCGATCTGGAGATTGGTCAGAAAAATGATACCGAGGTGGACCAGGTCAACTCCGTATGCCTCGGCAATGGGAATGATGATGGGGACGACGAGTACGAGGGCCGAGAAGATGTCGAGCATGGAGCCGACTATGAGAAGGAAGATATTGAGGAGCAGCAGAAATGTGTACTTGCTCGAAATGTACTCCCGGATGAGTTCGAAGAGGCGCATGGGAACCTGCTGGTCCACGAGGAAGTTGGTTGTTGCCATGGAGGCGGCCAGGACAACGAGGATACCGCCGAACAGCACCATGCTCTGCACCATGATCCGCGGCAGCTTCACCAAAGGAACATCGCGGTAGATGAAAACCTCGACAATCAGGACATAGAGGGCTGTCACCGCCGCCGCCTCACCGGCGACAAAAAAGCCACCGTAAATGCCGCCGAGGATAATGAACGGCAGCGGCAGTTCCCAGGCCGCATCCTTCAGGCTGGCAAGCATGGCTCGGCCGCTCGTCTTTTCCAGGGTTTTTCCCTGGGAGGCGGGGCTTTTCGCCATGCTGTATGCTACGAGCAGGATAAGCATCAGAAAACCGGGAAGAATTCCGGCCAGAAAGAGCTGGTCCACCCTGGTTTCGGAAATCACGCCGTAGAGGATGAGAGGCAGGCTGGGCGGAAAAAGGAGTCCGAGGCTGCCGGAGGAGGTGATAAGCCCCAGGGAAAACCGCTGGCTGTAACCGTCCTTGAGAAGGGCCGGGTAGAGCAGGCCGCCGACGGCAAAAATGGTGACGCCGGACGCCCCTGTGAAGGCGGTGAAAACGGCGCAGACCATGAGGGAGATGACGGCGAGGCCGCCTGGCATCCACCCGAGGAGGGTTTGCGACAGACGCAACAGCCGCTGCGGTGTCTTGCTTTCAGCCAGGAGGGTGCCGGCAAAGATGAAGAGGGGCAAGGAGAGGAGCAGCGGCGTGTCGGACAGGCGCGACATCTCGATAATGACGACCGAGAGATCAATGCCGATGCCGGCAAAGGAGAGGAGGCCCAGGGCCGAAATGACGACAAAGAGTGGGGTTCCGAGAACCGCCAGAAAAAAAATGAGAATTTTCGCAATACCCATGATTGTGGCCTAGGTCTGCCCGTCCGCCGCATGGGGCCGGATGATGTACACCAGGTCCTTTCCGGCAAGCAGGAGGAACCTCCCGGCAATAAGGGCAAATGCGAGGGGATAGACGATGTTGAGCTGCCACGAGGCAATGTCGAGAACCCCCCTGCCGCCGTACATTGCCTCGTCACGGACGAACCTGACAGCCGCATAGGTAAGAAGGATGCAGACTCCGGCTGAAAAGAGGTTGAGCAGGACCCGGAGCCCTGGCAGGAAACGGTCCGGCAGCCAGTGGGAAACAATGTCAATGCTTATGTGCTTTGTCTGCTTTGTTGCAACGGCTGCACCAAAGAACCCGGCCCAGACCACCAGGTAGCGCAGAAGAGGGTCAGCCCAGAGAATTCCGCTGGCAAAAAAGGTCCGCAGAAAAATCTGGACACAGGCGAGGAGGATCATGGCAACAAGCAGGAGACAGAGAAAGGCTTCCTCTGCCCGGGCGAGGAAGTTTGCCATGCGCCCAAAAATTTTTAGTCGGTTCATCTGCT
>JAFDCC010000187.1 GCA_019312985.1 Deltaproteobacteria bacterium | reverse complement strand
GGCAGCAGCCGGGGCCTCTTTTTTCGTTTCAGGGATCCGTGCCGTCGCTTTTGCCGGGTCTTTCCGTGCGGTCGCCTTGCCCGTCTCAAGCCGCGGGAAAAGGGAATCGCCCAGTTGCACCGCGGTGCCGGGCTCCAGGAGGCCCCAGATCCCGTGGTCGGGCAGGTTCAGTTTCTTGTGCGAATCCAAAGAGATACCGAGGGCCGCCGCCATCCTGGCGCTGGTTTCCGGCATGACCGGCAGCAGGACGAGGCCGATGAGCCTCAGGGTCTCCGCCAAATAATAGAGGACCGTCTTGAGGCGTTCAGCCCTGGCCGGGTCCTTGGCAAGCACCCACGGTTCGCTTGTCACGATGTATTTGTTTGCCATGCTGATTACGGCCCAGACGTCCTGCAGGGCCCGGTTGAAGGCAAAGTCCTGCATGTGGCCCCGGTAGGAAGCCACCATGTCCGTTGCCGCAGCGGCGAGCTCTCTGTCAGGGGGGGCCGGCTCCCCCGGGGCCGGGATGGTGCTGCCGGCAAACTTGCTGATCATGGTCAGGGAGCGGCTGAAGAGATTGCCCAGGTCGTTTGCCAGGTCCGAATTCTGGCGGGCGATGATGCTTTCGTCGCTGAAGGAGGCATCGAGGCCGAATGACATCTCGCGCAACAGGAAGTAGCGCACGGTGTCGACCCCGAAATCCTGCCGCAGCGTTTCAGGCCGCACGACATTGCCGACGCTTTTCGACATCTTCGCCTCGTTGATGTTCCAGTAGCCGTGGACGTGGAGACGCCGGTAAGGGGGAAGGCCCATTGCCGCCAGCATCGTCGGCCAGTAGATGGCGTGCGGCTTCAGGATGTCCTTGGCGATGATGTGTTCCGCCACCCCCCAGTAGTGGCCGAACTTCTCGCCGTCCGGGTAGCCGATGCCGGAAACGTAGTTGATGAGGGCGTCGAACCAGACGTAGGTGACAAAACCGTCGTCAAAGGGCAGGGTGATGCCCCAGTCGAGGCGACTCTTGGGCCGTGATATGCAGAGGTCCTCCAGGGGATCCTTCAGAAAGGAGAGGACCTCGTTCCTGTAGCGTTCCGGGGTGATGAAGTCCGGGTTGTTGCTGATGTGGTCGATGAGCCATTCCTGGTATTTGCTCATGCGGAAAAAGTAGTTGCTCTCCGAGATGGGCTGCGGCTTCACCTGGTGGTCCGGGCACTTGTCGTCTACGAGTTCCTTTTCGGTCAGAAACCGCTCGCAGCCCTTGCAGTAGAGGCCGGAATAGCTTCCAAGGTAGATGTCGCCCTGGTCGTAGACCTGCTGCAGGATGTTCTGGACGGTTTTGACGTGGTGCGCATCGGTGGTCCGGATGAAATTGTCCGGCGTGATACCCAGCGGCGGCCAGGCTTCCCGGAACAGGCGGCTGATGCGATCCGCATACTCCTTCGGCGCTATGGCAGCGTTGGCAGCCGCCTCGGCTATCTTGTCCCCGTGCTCGTCGGTCCCGGTCTGAAAGCGGACATCCTCCTTGCACAGCCGACGGAAGCGGCTGTAGGTGTCTGCCACGATGGTCGTATAGGCGTGCCCGAGGTGGGGCTGGGCATTCACGTAGTAGATGGGGGTTGTAATGTAGAGGCTCATGTATTCTTTGGCGCGGACAGGGAGGCGGCCTGCCATTCTTCCTTTTTGAGTTTCAGCTCCTCGCCGTCCTCCCCGATGACGACAATGGACTCGCTGAGGACGATGTGCTGCCGGACCTTGTATTTCCGATTGTTGAATGTGAGGTGTTTGCCGATTTTCGGCATGGCCTTGCGGGTCGACTTGTAGGTGGAATACTCGTAGTTCAGGCAGCAGAGCAGCCTGTTGCAGGCCCCCGATATCTTGGCCGGGTTGAGGGGCAGGTTCTGCTCTTTGGCCATTTTGATGGAAACCGACTCGAAATTCTGGATGAAAGAGGAGCAGCAGAGTTCGCGGCCGCAGCACCCCAGGCCGCCCAGCATTTTCGTTTCGTGGCGCACCCCTATCTGGCGCATTTCAACCCGGGTACGGAATTCCTGCACAAGGTTCTTGACCAGTTCCCTGAAGTCGACCCTGTTTTCAGCGGTAAAATAAAAAATGATTTTGCCGCCGTTGAAAAACCGTTCCACTTTGACAAGGTTCATCGGCAGCTTGAACTTTTCGATAAAACCGGCGCAGATCTGGAAGGCGCTCTGCTCCATTTCGCTGAGCCTGTCGTACTTGACGGCCTCGTCCCGGGTCGCCCGCCGGACAATGGTCAGCGGCGGCGCTTCTAAAGAAGCCGGTTCCGGCCAAAGCACCATAATGGCCCGGACGCGGGCCGGCTCCAGGCCATGGTCGGTCTGCACCATTACAATATCTTCCCGGTGGAGCCCCTGGATCCTGGACGAGGCGGAACACACCTGCTCGGCCGGGCGAAACTGCACCCGGTAGTGGTTCAGCCGCTGTTTCCCGGGGCCACCATCATTTGCGGGAGGGGGGCCGTTACTTTCCTGCTGCTGGTTCATTCTCGGTTCCGGTTTATCCTGTATTAAAGAAGAGCATGTCTTCCCAAAGCGGGAAGTAAACTTTCTATCATAACATTATAAAAGGTCAAAAAAAAGGGTTTCAAGAACGAGGCTGCGGCTGCAGTTGCGCTGCAGCTGTTTTTCTGCCAGGTCCAGGCGGCGCAGCCTTTTGTGCAGCTCGGCAAGGGGCCAGCGCTCCGCCGCTGCCGCCAGGGACGATGCCATGTCCCTGTTGACCACAGGGGTTTCTGTCCCTGCTACCGCCACGAGGACAAGGTCGCGGTAAAAGAGGCGAAGAAGGGCCAGGAACTCGCCGATGTTTTCCTTCAGGGCCGCCCCCTTGTCACTCAGGCGGAATACGGCGGAAACGGCCTCAGCCTGCGGCCTTTCAGCGATCAGGAGCTCTTCCACCACTTCCTGCCGCAGGGGCAGCAGCTCTGCCTGGTGCAGGAACAGGGCCCGGCCGAGACTTCCTTCCGAAACCGCGGCCAGGGAGAGGGCAGCCGTCTTTTCGAGCCCGTGTTCCTGCATCAGCACCGCGGCCATTTCTTCCGGGTCAAGGGGGCCGAAGGGGATCACCTGGCAGCGGGACAGGATGGTGGGCAGGATGTCGCCTGCCAGGTCGGCCGTCAGGATAAGGAGATTTCCCGGGGCCGGCTCCTCCAGGGTTTTCAGCAGACTGTTTGCCGCCTCCCGCCGCATGGTGTGGATGTCCTCGAGGATGATGACGCGCATTCTTGCCTCCATGGGCGCAAAGGCGAGCTGCTCCTTGAGCTTCCTGACCTGGCCGATCTTGATGGCAGCGCCCTCCGGCTCCACCAGCAGGAGATCCGGGTGGTTGCCGGAAAAGTACCTGCGGCACGAGGGGCACCGGCCGCAGCTGTCGCTGTTCCCGGGCGAGACGCAGTTGAGAAAGGCGGCAAGGGTCAGGGCCGTCCGCTTTTTGCCGACACCGTCCGGCCCCCTGAAGAGGTAGGCGTGGCCCAGCTTGTTGTTGGCCGCCGCCTCGCGCAGGAGCTTTTTCGGTTTTTCGTGGCCCAGGAGACAGGCAAATCGCAGGTCAGAGATTTTCATGGGCGCTGGAACAGGTTCTGTTGCTTCGAGTGGAGGTCACTGTCTTCGCTTGCTTTCTCCCCGTCGGCGGTGACCGGACCTTCCGGCTCGGCCCCGGGTCTGCCCCGGACAAAGAGGAACCGCTCCAGGGTGCGCTGGAAGTCGGTCCACTGGTATCCGGGGTCCGGGGCCTGCTGTTCGAGGCGGCCCAGGTAGTTGAGCTTTGCGTCCAGGTCATCGAGGAAGTTGAGGACAAAGGCCTCGCTTATCATCGGCAGCGTTGGCGAGCCGAACTCGTAACGGCCGTGGTGGCTCAATATCAGGTGTTCCAGCCGGCCGGCCAGGTCTTCCGGAAAGGAATCAATATTCCTTACCGCGTCCCGCATCATTTCAACCCCGAGGATCAAATGGCCCGACAGCCGCCCCCGGTCGGTGTATTCGAAGGGGTAGGCATCAAAGGCAAGTTCCCTTGTCTTGCCGATATCATGGAGCAGGGCCCCGGTCAGGAGGAGGTCGCGGTCCAGAGTCGGGTAGAGGGCGGCGACCCTGTCGGCAAGCTCTGCTACGGCCAGGGTGTGCTCGAGGAGCCCCCCGAGGTAGGCGTGGTGCATGGATTTTGCCGCAGGGGCCCGGGTGAATTCCGAAAAAAAAGCGGGGTCGTCGAAGAGAGCGAGGAGCAGTTTGCGGCAGAAGGGGTCCTTTATGC
>JAFDCC010000186.1 GCA_019312985.1 Deltaproteobacteria bacterium | reverse complement strand
TTGATTGAAAAACGAGGAGCAAAAAATGGAATCCATGGGGGGACTCAAACGGAGTCATTCCTGTAACGACCTTGCAGTTGAGAATGTTGGGGAAGTCGTCACCCTGATGGGCTGGGTCCTGCGGCGCCGCGACCATGGGGGCGTTATATTCATTGACCTTCGCGACCGCTGGGGCATCACCCAGGTGGTCTTCAATCCCGAAGTCCATGCTGATGTCCATACCAAGGCTCACCAGCTGCGAAGTGAGTGGGTCATCGCCGTACAGGGCCGGGTCGAGAGGCGGCCGCCCGATATGGAGAACCGGAATCTGCAGACGGGGGCCATCGAGGTCCTGGTTGATACCCTGCGCATCCTCAATGCCAGCGCGACACCGCCCTTCCCCCTCGACGAGGAGGTGGAGGTGTCGGAAAACCTGCGGCTGCGCTACCGGTATATTGACCTGCGGCGACCCTCCATGGCCAATAATCTCATCATGCGACACCGGGCCGCCGGGTCGGTGCGGCAGTACCTGGACCGGCACGATTTCCTGGAGATCGAAACGCCGTTCCTGACCCGCTCCACGCCGGAGGGGGCAAGGGACTACCTTGTGCCGAGCCGGGTGAATCCGGGCAGGTTTTACGCCCTGCCCCAGTCGCCGCAGCTCTTCAAACAGCTTCTGATGATCTCCGGGCTCGACCGCTACTACCAGATCGTCCGCTGTTTTCGGGACGAGGATTTGCGGGCCGACAGGCAGCCTGAATTCACCCAGATCGACATGGAGCTCTCCTTTGTTGACGAGGAAGGGATCTTTGCAATTATCGAAGGGATGATGCAGAAGCTTTTCCGGGATGTTCTGCAGATTGAACTCAACGTCCCCTTTGCCAGGATGGAGTACGCCGAGGTCATGGCGCGCTTTGGCACGGACAGGCCTGACACGAGTTTCGGCCTTGAGTTGGTGGACCTAACGGAAACTGTCCGTACGTGCGGATTTAATGTCTTCCAGACCGTGGTGAAAAAGGGCGGCCTGGTAAAAAGCATCAACGCCAGGGGGTGCGGCTACTTTTCCCGCAAGGACCTGGACGACCTGACGGAGTATGTCGGCCAGTTCGGTGCCAAGGGACTTGCCTGGGTCAAGGTGAAGGCCGGCGGCGAGTGGCAGTCACCCATCGCGAAATTCTTTACCGAAGAGGAGCGTGCGGCCATTAGCAGGGAACTCGGGGCCGAGGAAAACGATGTCCTCTTCTTTGTTGCCGACACGGCCGCCATTGTCAATCAGGCCCTGTCTGAACTTCGGCTCGAGCTGGGAAGGAGGCTGGAGCTGATCGACAGAAACAGCTACAACTTTGTCTGGGTCGTCGACTTCCCGCTCCTGGAGTATGACCATGATGAAAAGCGGCATGTCGCCGTGCATCACCCTTTCACCGCTCCCAGGGAGGATGACGTCCCCCTCCTGGCGACTGAACCGGGCCGCGTCCGCAGCAGGGCCTATGACCTGGTGTTAAACGGTATTGAGATTGGCGGCGGCAGTATACGAATCCACCAGAAGGAGCAGCAGGATGTCATTTTTGCCGCCCTGGGGATCTCAAAGGAAGAGGCCGGGGACAAGTTCGGCTTCCTGCTGCAGGCCCTGGAGCTCGGCGCTCCACCCCACGGGGGCATTGCCTTCGGCCTGGACAGGTTGCTGATGCTCATGGCCGGCCGGGAAACCATCCGCGACGTCATCGCCTTTCCGAAGACGCAGAAGGCGACCTGCCCGCTCACCGAGGCGCCGGCCCCGGTGGCGCGGAAACAGCTCACAGAACTCTACCTGCGGCCCGACTGGAAGGAGTAGCCTGCTGCGCCGGCAGTAAATGATGCCACTGCCCGGCGCTGTGCCGTCTGTTTTCTAGCGGAACTGCTCGGCGATCTCGATCTCTGCCATTTTTCGCAGGGAGGCAAGCCAGGCAGCGAGGACTTCACCTTTCCTGTTTTCCAGCATCCCGGTTTTCAGCATTTCCTCTTTATCGCTGAAAAGGTTCGGGGCGGGCGGTTTCTTTTCCAGGACCCTGAAGACATAAAACATGCCGTTGGCGGCGACTGCATCGTCCGGATAGGGCTTTTCAGCGGAGAGTTCAAATCCCGCGGCCGCTACCTGCGGCGGCAGGTCCGAGCCCGCCGGCACGCTGCGGGTAACCGGGCCCGTGGTTTTGACCGGAATATTGTATCGGGCCGCCTCGGCAGCAAAGTCAACCCCCTCCCGAAGCGCGGCAAGCATGGCAGCGGCAGCTTCCCGCGCCATTACCTCGGAACGGCTGCTGATATAATCCTCCCGGACCTGCGCCGCCACCTCTTCGTACGAAGCGGTCTCCGCTTCTTTTTTGTCAGAGGCAAAGATGATGGCGTATCCCAGCGGGGTTTCGACCAGAGAGCTCAGTTCGCCTTTGTTGAGGGAAAAGGCCGCGTTGAGAAATGCGGGCTCCTGCACCATGATGTTGCTCGAGCCGCTTTTTGCCGGGGCCTGTTTCGAAAAGAAATCGGTCTGCAGAAGGAGGGCATCGCTGTTCTGGCTGAACTTGTCGAGGCTGCCGGCAAGGATTATTTTTTCGTAGGCCTCGCTTGCCCGGGTGAAGGCAAGCTCGGAAGCCTTGCGGGCCTGGATTTCGGCCTCGATCTCGCCCTTTACCTCTTCCAGCGGCCTGATAGCCGCCGGTTCAATCTTCTCCAGCTTGATAACATGAAAACCGAACTGCGTTTCGACGATATCGCTTACCTCCCCCTCCTGCAGCGAAAAGACCGCATCGTCGAAGGCCTTTACCATGCGGCCCCGGGGAAATGTGCCGAGATCCCCCCCCCTGGGCCCTGACGGTCCTTCGGAGTACTGTTTCGCCAGTGCGGCGAAATCCTCACCCGATCTGGCAAGGGCAAGAACCTGCTCCGCCTTCTCCCGCTTTTCGACGAGCACGTCCTGCGGGTCCCCCTCCTCGGTCTTGAAAAGGATGTGGCGGGCTTTACGCCGGTCAGGGGTGGAGTAGCGAATTATGTTCTGGCGGTAGAAAGACTCAATCTCTTCGGTGCTGACCGCTGGTTTGTCATCGGCCTCGTAGGGAAAGGTCAGGAAGAGCAGTTTTACCTGCGGTTCGGTGAGGTAGCTGCCGCTGTTTTCCTCATAGTAGTCTCTGAGCTCTTCCTCCCCTGTTTCAACGGATTCCCTGAAGGCCGGGCCGCTGAAGGCCGCATACTCAATGCTGATCTCCTCGTTGTCGAAGTTGAACTGCTCGCGGGTTTCCAGCGGGGTCAGCTTGGCAAAGCGCGACAGGGCCTCAATCGCCTTGCCGGCAAGGAGATCGGTGCGCATGGCATCCTCGAACGAAGTCGGGGTCATGCCCGAGCTGGAGAGGATGCTTTTATACAGTTCAACATTAAAAACCCCGTTGCTCCGGAAGGCTTCCATATTTTCCAGGGACTGCTGCACCTCCACGTCACTAACCATGATGCCCATTTCCCTGGCACCCTGCCGCAGCAGGGAGCGCTGAATGAGCTGCTCGAGAACCTGGCCCTCAAGATCGATAGTTTCGAGCAGCCCTTTCGGTATCGTGCCGCCAAACTGTTCGCTGTACTGGTTTGCCAGGCGCTCGTATGTTTTCTGGAACTCCTCGTACGGGATGATCTCGTCATTGACCTGGGCCACAACGTTCTGCGACCCGCGGTAGCCGCCGACGCCCCAGAAAATAAAGACCAGGGCAATAATGAGGATGGTGCCCTGAATAAGGGGGGACTGGGCTTTTCTCCGCAGTAAATCAAGCATCTATTTTTCTCCTTTATCTCACTCAAAAGGGTGTTTTTGCCGGCAGGAAAATAATTGTTTGCCGCCTGTCGTCATGCCGCCCAGATACTGCCGCACCAGATACTACCATAGTACCTCATTGGAAAGACAGTACTTATTACCAGGGAAAAAAAATATTGCAAGCAATTGAGTTCTTCCCGGAAAAAAAACATGACGCAGGCCGAAAAGGCGGGATGATCCGGCTGCGACCCGTAAAAAAAGGGGGCAAAAGCAACGGCCGCAGGTGTGTTGCCGGCAGCTGAAAAACTCCGGCAGCCGCGCCGGAGGATCAGAAGAAAAAAACTGAATTGATTGCTTGACAAAGAATAGACGCTATATTATGAAGGACTATTCATTCATGATTAAGAAAGTCCAGTAGAGACTGGGGCAAATAACAATATTTACTGAAAGCAAGGAGGAAATTGAGATGGCAAGTATAGACCATAATGGAAAAGCGTACGAAGTGGACGAGGATGGCTTCCTGGCAAAAGGCATGGAAGACTGGGATGAGAACTGGGTTGACTACGTCAAAGGAATCGAGGGCATCTCCGAGATGACCGAAGAGCACCAGAAAGTAATTGACGCCCTGCAGGAGTA
>JAFDCC010000185.1 GCA_019312985.1 Deltaproteobacteria bacterium | reverse complement strand
GGATATCACCTCCAGGAAATTTTCAGGTCACTTCCTGAAACATGTCAAGGCAGAAGACCTCATCGCCTATGGCTTTGAAAGTGAGTTCATCGGGAGACTGCCGGTCATTGCCTGTCTGGAGGAGCTGACGGTCAACGATCTCTATGAAATCCTGCTGAACCCGAACAGTTCCGTCGTTGTCGGCAAGAAGCTCGACTTTCTCGCCTACGCCATCAGGGTCCAGTTCAGTGACGAGGCCCTCCGGGAAATTGCCAGGGCAGCGGCGCAGGAGCAGACCGGGGCCCGCGGCCTGGTCAGCTGCATGGAAAAAATTCTCCTCCCCTTTGAAAAGAAACTGCCCTCAACCGGCATCAAATACCTGGCGGTCACCGCCGGGCTTGTGCAAAATCCCCGGCAGGAACTGGAGCGGCTCCTGTCCGACGAAGATTACCCTGCCTTCCATGAAGACCGGTACCGCCGCCTCTGTCAGGAGGAGCAGAAACGCCTCATGGCCCTGATCTCCAGCAAAACCGGCCCGCTCCTCGAAAAGCGGGGCATAGCCCTCACCCCGGAGCGGCTGCGTATAATGGCAAAACACTGCCAGGATGATGTCCTCGACATCCGTGATGTCTGCGAAATTTATATAGCCTACGTCACGGTTATTAAAAATTGCGAAAAAAACATTTCAGCAAAATGCTCTGTTCATGTTACTTTCAGCGAGGAGGCAATAGACAGGATCCTGGCCCGCTCCCCCCTGAACAGTGAAATTATCAAGGAACTCTGCGAAACAATCGGCAGATCCCTTGAATACGGCCTGGAACTCCTGGAGCAGAAAAAGGGGGTTGACCATATTGTAATCCCGGGGGCCTGCATCGATGACCCGGAGCAATATATAAACGACCTTGTCCGTGACTTTTTCCAAACCTGAAACGTGCATCACAACTGATATGCTACTGCAGCCTGTTAAGGAGAAAAAATGATATTTCCCGACTATCGTCCCAGAAGACTCAGAAAAAACGAATCCTTTCGCGCCCTGATCCGTGAAACCCATCTTGCACCGGCGCAGCTTATCTACCCGCTTTTCGTCATGCCAGGGAAAAACAAGCGGGAGGAGATTTCGTCCATGCCCGGCGTGTACCGGTTAACTGTCGACCAGCTTGCCAGAGAAGGCCGGGAATGTTTAAAGCTCGGGGTCAATTCGGTCATCCTCTTCGGCCTGCCGGAAAAAAAGGACCCCATGGGGTCCGGGGCCCACGCCAAGGACGGGATCATCCAGCGCGCCATCCGGGAACTGAAAAACAGCGTGCCCGAACTTCTCGTCTTCACCGACGTGTGTCTCTGTGAGTATACCACCCACGGCCACTGCGGCATCATCCTGGAAAACCAGATAGACAACGACACCACCCTGGAAGTCCTCGCCAAGACCGCTGTTTCCCACGCAACCGCCGGCGCCGACATGGTGGCCCCTTCGGACATGATGGACGGCCGGGTCGGCGAGATCCGGGCCGCTCTTGACGAAGAGAATTTTGAAACGGTACCGATCATGTCCTATGCCGTCAAGTACGCCTCGTCGTTCTATGGCCCCTTCCGTGATGCGGCGGACTGCGCGCCGCAGGAAGGGGACAGACGCGGCTACCAGATGGACCCGGCAAACAGCCGCGAGGCTCTTCGGGAGGCGACCCTTGACGTTGAAGAGGGTGCTGACATCCTCATGGTCAAGCCCGCCGTGGCCTACCTCGACATAATCTCCAAACTGCGGGACGAGTTCGACCTGCCGGTTGCCGCCTATCACGTCAGCGGCGAGTATGCCATTATCAAGGCGGCCGGCGCCAACGGCTGGATCGACGAGGAGCGGGTCATGGCCGAGACCCTTCTCAGTATCCGACGGGCCGGGGCGGAGATCATTCTCACCTACTTTGCCAAGGATATGGCCCGGCTGCTCCAGGGCTAGATCTTCCAGTTCAGCAGACCGCCCAATGCCGAAAACCTCCACCATGAATTTCCAGAAGTACCTTGAGGATACCTATCGTATCATCATGGCGGAACCGGTGATCCTCATCCTTGGCGGCCTCCTGATCCAGCTGCTTACCGTCTTTAGCCTGGGAATCCTGGCCGGCCCCCTGCTCGGCGGCTACTTTCTTGTTGTTATCGGGCTGCTGCGGGACAAGAGAAAGCCTTCCTTCAGCGATATTTTTTCCGGCCTGCAGCAATTCGGCAGCCTCTTTCCCTATTTTCTTGTCCTGCTCCTCATCTTTATCGGCTTCATGCTTCTCATCCTGCCCGGTCTCCTCTTTGCCTCCTGGTGGATTTACGTCCTGCCCCTGATGGTGGACCGAAACATTTCCTACAGTGAGGCCATGCGGCTCAGCATGAACCGGGTTAACGAAACCGGTTTTATCATGCACCTTGTCTTCCTCCTCCTGATCTCTGTCATTCCCATCATGCTGCTTAACTTTGTCAGCGCCATGATTCCTTTTCTCTTTGTCCTGAAGATCCTGCTGCCTCCCCTGCAGGCAGGCTGCATTGCCGCTCTCTATTTAGACCAGTTCGGATCGGGCCAGGAGGCTGCTGGCCGGGATACTGCGCCTGAACCCGGGTTGGGTGTAACGGCAGGGTCCCCCCTGCCGGAAGAGAGGGAACCAGAAACGGAAAAGGTGGGCGAGGAAGACAGGCCGGCTGCAGAAGAAGCAGAGGCGGCCGGCAGCAGCGCCGGTACCGAAGAAGCCTTGACAGACGAAAAGGAAGACCGGGAAAAGACCGGCAGCAATGACTGAAGCCGGCCTTTTTACAGGTTCCGGGCAATGGTGATGTAAAAGGTGGTTTTGCCCTCCGGGCCTGACTCCACCCAGGAGCTGCCCCGGTGGTGCCCGGCAATCTCCTTGACAATGGCCAGCCCAAGCCCAGTTCCAGCTGGTGTGGCATGACCGGTCCTGCGCTTGAACATCTCGAAAATTGAATTAACATCTTCCGGCCCGATTATTTCACCGTCATTCTGCACGCTCAGGATATGGTGCGTAGACGATGCCCCATAACCCAGACGGATTTCAGTCATGCTGCCGCCGCCGTACTTCAGGGCATTGTCCACCAGGTTCCGATAAACCCGGAGCAACCCGTTCCGGTCAGCCCGGATCTTCGGAATGTTTCTCGCTGCT
>JAFDCC010000184.1 GCA_019312985.1 Deltaproteobacteria bacterium | reverse complement strand
GGGCCGTAATCCTCCCTGCTTGTCTGGACAAACCGTTTTGCCCCCAATTTTTCCAGGACCGCAACCCCTTCCGGCTCGTTGTGCAGGTTTAAAAGAATCGTCTGCATTTTTTCCTTCAATTCCGGCGGCAACCCCTTGCGGACACAGAGACCGTTGGAGGGGACCCGCGGCGATTTCGCCAGGATGACAAGCTCCTCGTCGATGCGGCTATGGGACTTCCGCATCATTTCGTAGATGGTGTTCTTGGCGGCCCCCACGTCCGCTTTGCCTTCAAGGACTGCATCGATTGCCGCGTCGTGGCTGCCGGTAAAGAAATATTCGCTGAAGTGGGTGTCGATGTCCTCCACACCATGCTGCCGAAGCCAGGCGATGGGAAAGACATAGCCCGCCGTGGTCGCTCTTTCCACCAGGGCGAGTGACTTGCCCTTCATGTCAGCCGCGGTCTTGATGCCGCTTGCCTTTCTGGAGAAGATGTAGCCGAAATAGGTCGAGGTGTTGTCCATGTTGATCGGCCGGGCCAGGGGTTCCACCCCCAGCTGGCTGATGGCGAGGGCCCCGGTAAAGGAGCCGAGAAAGGCGCCGTCAACCTTTTCCTCCTGGAGACGTTCGACGATGTTGCCATAACGGCTCAGCATGGTCAGGGTGACGGGCATCTGCAAACGCTTCGACAGGTGGGCGGCCAGCGGCGCAAAGCGGCTTTTCTGTTTGAAGACGTTCATTTCCGGCAGCAATCCTATGACAATGGCTTTATTCTCCTGCGCCGCGGCCGGATCCGGCCCAAAGGGGAGGAAAGAAAGGAGGAGAAAGAATAGCAGCAGGAAAACGTTTTTTTTGCCTGAACGGGTGCGCATGGAGGTGTACTCCTTCGACAGCAGGGTAAATGAGTTGGAGGGGCCGGAAAAAAGGGCAGCGCTTTTGTGGTGCGCCCCGCTGGCCGGCCCCGGTGAATTGCCTCTCTCGAAAAAAGTACTTAACTTTATACTGTTTTGCAATACTTCTCGCTTTCCGGGTGCCGGCGGCAAACATTTGTGCTGCTGCCGGGTTGTACCGGGTTAAATAATGGCCGTCGGGGCGAAAAGTATTTGCATAGAGGTCCGACTCTTTAGTATCACATGAAAAGTCTGTCAAATTATCAGCTTACCATTTTTTTTGAGGAGAGAGTTATGCTGGGGGGGAAACTGTATCGGGGAATGTCGAAGAACTGTCTGCAGATCCTTGCAGTCCTGCTTTTTCTGGGCGACGGTCCGCTTGTTTCGTGTGTTGCCGCGCCCGGCCCCGGTCCGGTGCTTCCCGCTGCCGCTGCGGCTGATGCAGCGGAAACGGGGGCCGGGATTCCGGCTGTGCCGGTGAGGGACGTCACCGCCTATTACGAGAGGCCGGCTCCAGCACAATCCAGGCCGGGGACGGGGCTGGCCACCTTTGAGACGGATAATTTCGTCGGCGCGGGCCGCTGCGGCGTCTGCCATGAGCTTCTGACCGACGGCCGCGGCAACGACATGTCCATTACCGGGCACTGGCGTTCGACCATGATGGCCAACGCCGCCAAAGACCCGCTCTGGCAGGCCAAGGTCAGCTCCGAAGTCAGCCGCAACCCGGGCCTGAAAAAGGTGATAGAAGAAAAATGTACCACCTGCCACATGCCGATGGCGTGGACCCAGGCATACAGTGGGGGGAAAGAGCAGCTGCTTCTTGAGGACGGTTTTCTGAACCCGGCAAACAGGCTGCACGAGGCGGCCATGGACGGTGTCTCCTGTTCCCTCTGCCACCAGATCCGGGACGAGAACCTCGGGGGGAAGGAGAGCTTCAGCGGCAAGTTTGTCATCGATACCACAAAAAAACCGCCGGACCGGGAGATTTACGGCCCCTACCAGGAGCCGCTGGTGGAGGTCATGCAAAAGGGCGTCGGCTATACCCCGGTCTTCGGCAGCCATACCAACGATGGTGCCCTGTGCGCCACCTGCCACACCCTCTTTACCCCCTACGTCGACGGGGCGGGAAAAGTGGCCGGCGAATTCCCGGAGCAGACGGTCTACCTGGAGTGGCAGAACAGTGATTTCGGCGTTAACGCCACAAGGCGCTACGACATCGGCGAGAATCCCGGCGCCGGCAAAATCTGCCAGGAGTGCCACATGCCCCACGCCGGTGAGGGCGGGGTCTATATCGCCCGCTGGAGCCCGGCGGCGGCGGAACCAAAGGACCACTTCTCCCAGCACCATTTTGTCGGCGGCAACGTCTTCATGCTTAATATCCTGCAGGAGAATATCGCCAGTCTCGGGCTTTCGGCCTCCACGGAAAAATTCGAGGATACGCGGAAGCGGACCATGCTCCAGCTGCAGCACGAGACGGCCGAGCTCTCCCTGGTTGCCCTCGAGAAAAAAAAGGATGAGCTGACCGTTGCACTCCGGGTGAAAAATCTCGCCGGCCACAAGTTTCCCACCGGCATCCCGAGCCGGCGCGCCTGGATCCACCTGACCCTGGCCGACGCGGCCGGCGCGGTGGTGTTCGAGTCGGGCCGGCCGCTGGCCGACGGGCGTATCGCGGCCAACGACGCCGACGAAGATCCGGGGAGCTACGAGCCGCATTACGAGGAGATTAGCCGGGAGGACCAGGTCCAGATCTACGAGGGGATCATGCACAACACCGACGGGGAGGTGACCTATACCCTGATGCGTGCCGCCCGCTTTGCCAAGGACAACCGGCTTCTGCCGCAGGGGATGGACAAGGCAACGGTACAACCGGTCATCGGGGTGTACGGCAACGGGTTGGCAGACCCGGATTTTACCGGGGGGTCAGATCGGGTGATATACCGGATGAAAACCGTTGGCCACACCGGACCCTATACCCTGAAGGCCAGGCTTCTCTTTACCGCGGTTTCCTACCCCTTTGTCAGGGATCTGCAGCGGGACCGCAAGCTGCCCGAGGTCAAGCGTTTTTTGGAGCTGTACCGCAAGGCGGACAAGATGCCCCAGGAGATAAAGGCTATTGAAGCAACGATCCGCTGATAAATCGCAGAAAGAGGGTGAAACCATGCGCCGCATAGTTTTGAAAGCCGGTATGCTCCTTGCCTGTTTCTGCCTCCTTTTTTTCCTGGCAGCAGGATGCTCGCAGAATAGCGACGGGGAGGACGGGGAAAAGGGCGGAGTGGAAAAGCTGACCGACAGGGCGGCAGCGACGGCCGTAAAAAAAATACGGACGCCGCTCGATAAGGCAAGAACAGCCGCGGACCTGGGCGAGGAGAGGGCAGAGGAGATGGACCGCGCCGTCCGGCAGCAGTGACGTGCCGCCAGGGGGCCCAACCCGCTTTTTTGTCGTGGAAACCGGTGCCTGCACGGGAACCGCGTCCTTCTTTTTCTGAAATTTTCCCGGATGCCCTGAAGGCTGCCCCGCTGCTGGATAAAATGGGGTGGACGATCACCCCATGGTATGGATTTTGCTTGTGTTGAAGGGAAAAAGAGCTGTACGATCAGTTTTGAAAAAAATACGCCAAAGACACCCTGTCCCTGAAAGGGCATTACACCTGCTGCGCCGTGCTGCAACCCTGGCCCTGGCCCTGGCCCTGCTCCTGCTTTTCCTCGCCCCTGTTGTCCGGGCCGAGGTCCTGACGACGGATACCGTCTGGAGCGGCGAGATCCTCGTCAGCGAAGACGTCCTCGTCCCGGCCGGCGTCAGCCTCACGGTCATGCCGGGCACGGTGGTGCGGGTCGAGGCGGCCGACAGCACGAAGACCGACCCCGAGTATGTCTCCCACCGGACAGAGATAACGGTGCGCGGCGTGCTGCGGGTTCGCGGTGAAGAGAAGAACCCGGTGCTCTTCGGGTCCGCCGCCCCTGGCGGGGAAGATCTCCTGAACGCCTGGGGCGGCATCATCATCGATGCCGGAACGGCGGAGATCGCCCGGGCTGAGGTAAGCGGGGCGGAAACGGGCATTACCGTCCTGCACGGAACCCTTGCCGCCTCCGGTCTCACCCTGGCGGAAAACCGTTACGGAATGCTGGTCCAGGGCGAAGACAGTGTGGTGGAACTGCGTTTCTCCACCGTTTCGAAAAACGACTACGGCGTCTTTCTCCTCAACGGCGCCAGTTTTTCCCGCCTTGATTCGATCCTCGCCGGCAACAGCAAGCGTGACCTCTACAGCGGCAAGGCGGTGCCGCGCCGTGCCCCCGAGAGCTCCACCGTTGCCGAGAGCTCCACCGTTGCCGAGAGGGTCACAGGCCGCATATACCGGGACGAGGCTCTTTTGGGAATGAACCTCTGGCAGGGTAAGGTCCTTATCGACGGGCTGGTGCGAATCCCGCCCGAGGCGGTGCTTTTTATCATGCCCGGCACCGTCGTCGAGTTCAGCCGGCGGGACACCAACGGCGACGGGATCGGCGAGAACGGCCTCATGATCCAGGGACGGCTGGTGGCCAAGGGCACCAAGGATGCCCCCATCATCTTCCGCTCGGCGGAAGCGGCCCGCGCCATGGGTGACTGGGACTCCATCAATATTCTCGGCAGCGACCGGGTCCAGAACCTCATCGAGTTCTGCCGGATAGAGGACGCCTACCGCGGCATGCATTTCCACTTCGCCAATGTGGCGGTGACCCACTCTCTCCTGCAGAACAACTATCGCGGGGCTCAGTTCCAGGAATCCCTCGTCACCATGCGGTACAATACCTTCTCCGGCAACAGGAGCGGCCTCCAGGCCCGGGACTCGGAGGTGATCTTTGTTGAAAACGAGGTGGTGGGCAACCACAACGGCGCCAATTTTTTCCGCCTTGACCTGGAGGCGCGGCAAAACCTCTTTGCCAACAACGAGGAGGACGGGCTCCGCGTCCGCGAGGGAGTGTCGCGTCTGGTCGAAAACCGGATGCTCGGCAACCGTTTCGGCCTTCTCGTTGCCGATGCCAACTACGTTGAGGTGGAGAAAAACCTTATCAGCGGCAACCTGGAGTCGGGCCTGGCACTTCGCAACAGCGACCATGTAAGGGTCAGCGCCAACGCCCTGGTCCATAACGGCATCAACGGCATGATCATCCGCGCCTCCCGCGGCGTCATCAGCGGCAACGCCATTGCGGCAAACGGTGACCGGGGCATCGCCATCGTCTCCTTCAGCGGTTTTATCAGAAACAACAATATCTTTGCCAACGAGGTATACGCCATCGGCCTGGACGGTGAATCCGACGTGGACGCCGCCGGCAACTGGTGGGCCGGCGCCGACCTGGCGGCCGCCATCTACGACAGCAATGACGAAAAGCGCCTCGGCAGCGTCACATACCGGGAAGCAAGCCCCGACCCCTTTGTTTTTTCCTGGGTCTGGCCCACAATTGAAACCGATGCAGCCTGGGGCGGCACGGTGCTGGTTCCGGCCAGGGTCACCGTGGCGCCCGGGGCGGCCCTCTCGGTCCTGCCCGGCACAACGGTTGCGTTCGGGCCGGGGAGCGGCCTGGAAATATTCGGGCGCATCGATTCCAGGGGCACGGAAACTAACCGGATACGCTACACCGCGGCCGCCCGGAAGGAGCCCGGCGCCTGGGACGAAATCAGCCTGCAGCAGGCAGGTGCAAGCGTTTTTGCCTACTCGGACTTCTCCTTTGCCACCTGGGGCATCCACAGCCACTTCACACCGTTGACCATCGCCGGCTGCCGCTTTACAGAAAATGACGGCGGCCTCCGATTCCGCAGCGGCCCCCTCGACATCAGCGGTTCCGTCTTCAGGGGCAACGGAATCGGCATCAGGTCGTTCCGCGGCATCGGCCGGATCCGCTCCAGCGACATCAGCGGCAACTCCATCGGTATTTTTATCCGGGAAAAAGGCGCGTCTTTTGCATTAGAATATAACAACCTGTATGGTAATGAGCGCTACAGCCTGCGGCTTGGCGATTTCAACCGGGAGGATGTTGACGCCCGGCATAACTGGTGGGGCGGGGAAGAACCTGCCGAGGAAATCTTTGACCATGAGGATGAGTCGTATATCGGCAGGGTCCATTTTGCGCCGGTTCTGTCCGGCCCGGTGGATATTATTGTGCAGCAGTAAAGAATATTCTGCAGGTTTTGCCCGGGTATGGACCTTTCGGCTGGCGCTTCTGCTTTTTTTCTGCCTGCCGGGTGCAGCCGTCCTTCTTCTTTCCCCCGGAGCACCCCTGGCGGCAGAGCCCGGGGTCCTGCAGGGGCAGGTCCTCGATATCGACGGCGGGCCGGCGGCAGAGGCCGAGGTCTATATCTTTGACAGCCCGGACGTCAAGCGGCCGGCGGACTTCATTTCCAACCGGACAGGACCGGACGGCAGCTTCCGGGTCCAGCTGCCGCCGGGAAATTACTGGGGGGTTGCGGTGCTGCGCCGTTCCGGTGGACGCTTCGGGCCGCTGGCTTACGGCGACAAGCACTCCGGCGAACCAATCGCCTTCGAGCTCGGGGCCGGTATCCGGCGGCATATGGACTTCGTGGTGGTCAACCTGCGGGAGGCGGCGCGAAGGCACCAGAAAAAAAGCGCCGAGCTCATCCGGGTGACGGGGACGATCCGTGACGGTGCGGGCAAGCCGGCACCCATGGCCTATGCCATGGCGCACCCCATGCCGCAGTTTAAGACTCTGCCCGCCTACATTTCGTCCTGGGGTGAGGCCGGCGGGGGCTACATCCTCTACCTGGAGCCGGGCCGCTATTATCTCGGGGCAGCGCTTGGTTTTCCGCCGCAGGATGGTTATAATTTATCTTCCGTGCACCAGTTTACCGGGGATACGGCCGGGGTGGACCTGGTGCTTGACCGGGGTCTCCTCCGCCCGGCAGCGGAATAGAAAATGGGTGAAGACCGGAAACAGACAGAAGGTATGGACAGACTCGACAGAATTTCACTTTTTGCCATAGTGCTTCTCGCGGTGGCGGCATCTTTTCTCCTGGCAGTGCATGCCGGCGACGCCGCAAGCCGGGAGCGCTACGTCGAACGGCCGCCGGCGCCGGTCTTTAACCCGGAACTGGACAAAAAAATCCGGGTCGCCCGGGACCTTATGGAGAACAGCAACCTGGCCAAGTCGGAAGAACTGGCGACGCTCCTGCTGCAGGATTATCCCTATGACGGCAAGCCCTACATGATCATCGGCGACATCAGGCTGCGGCAGCAGGACCCGGTCGGCGCCATGGAGTCCTACCGCAGCGCCGTCGACCTGACCCCCGATTTCCTTGACAAGAAATCCGAACTCTTCCAGGGGCGCAAGATCAAGGCCGCGGTGCAGGAGGCCAGGGCCCTTATCGAAAAAGAACTGCAGGCGGGCGCCGCAACCGGTGAACTGGCGGCGAAGCGCAAAACCGTCTATTACATGCTGCGCCGCATTGCCGGCAGCTGCGGCTGAAAGAAGGAACAGGCAGGAAGAAGGCTATGGGGGAGAAAAGTCTGAAAGGGTTGATTTTCTGGATCGTCACCGAGAAAAAGAAATTTGTCCTCATGGGCGCGGTGATCGGCATCGGCGCGGTGCTGCTCTCCTATTTCGGCAACCCGGCCAATACCGGCATCTGTGTCTCCTGCTTTATGGAGAATGTCGCCGGCGCACTAAGGCTCCACGATAATGCCAGGATGCAGTACCTGCGGCCGGAGATCATGGGCTTTGTCCTGGGCTCCTTTCTGCTGGCCGTTTCCCGCCGCGAATTTGGATCCACCGGCGGCAGTTCGCCGCTGCTGCGCTTTCTCATCGGCATTCTGCTCATCATCGGCTGCTCGGTCTTCATCGGCTGCCCGGTGAAGCTGATCCTGCGGCTTGCGGCCGGCGATATCGGCGTGCTCGTCGGCTTTGTCGGCCTGGCCGCCGGTATATACATCGGCCTCGAGTTCGTCGAGAACGGCTTCCGGCTCGGGGCCGCGCGGGAGACGCCGCGGGCCAACGGCTATATCGTTCCGGGAATCATGGCCTTTCTCCTTCTCCTCGCCCTTGTCGAGCCCGCCTTTGTCGGCCGCAGCACCCGGGGTGCCGGGGCCCAGTATGCCCCCTTCCTTCTCTCCCTCGGGGTGGGGCTCCTCGTCGGCGCGGTGGCGCAGCACACCCAGTTCTGCATCACCGGCGGCATTGCCCGGATCTTTCTCTGGGGGCCGCGCGAAGTCATGAACTGTCCGCGCTCCACCGGTATGCTGATCTCCATCGTCACATTTTTCTCGGTCGCCCTGGTGGCGAGCCTTTTGACCGGCCAGTTCTCCTTTGGCCTCCACGGCCAGCCCAGTTCGAACGAGAGCTACGGCTGGGCCTTTCTCGGCATGCTGCTCGTCGGTTTCGGTTCGGTGCTCATCCGGGGCTGCCCCCTGCGCCAGCTCGTGGCAGCAGGCCAGGGTGACAACGATGCCGGTGCCACCGTCATGGGCATGCTGGTCGGCGCCGCCATGGTGCAGAACTGGAACCTGGGCGGCACCTCGGCCGGGACCCCGCCTTCGGCCCAGATTGCCGTGCTCGTCGGCATCTGCATCCTGTTTGTCATCGGTTTGCTGAACAGGCGAAGGGGCTACGGCATTGCCCCCGAATACCAGG
>JAFDCC010000183.1 GCA_019312985.1 Deltaproteobacteria bacterium | reverse complement strand
TAGGTTGTCAGGATATAGTACGATATGAGACCCATACCGAGAGTTCCGTAGGCCACCAGTCACGGTATGCAGTCATCCTTCATTTTTTTAACAAGGAAGAAAAAAGTGAGGGCGGCACACAGGATGGCGAGTATGATGTAGATCGTGTCTTTCATCGCGGCGATCGGGTAAACGGTTGCTGAAAATACCATGTACTGCTGTACGTCAAGAGTGCCGGGAAGGTGCCCGGAAAAACAAAAGGGCTTCACCGTGTAGCGGCACGAAGCAGGTCCCGGCACAGGGCGCCGGGCCACCAACGCGTAATTTAGCACATCAATGCTGGGACAACAAGCGATTACAGGGAGGGCACCGGAATATGGCAGACAGCGCTGAAGTCGGAAAAAGGGCAGGTCCGGTATTGCAGGTTGGCGGCCAGTGTCTCCTGAAAAATATTTCCAGACCCCTTATTGCGGCGCTGCAGGAAAAGCTGACTATTGCCAACCCCGGGTACCAGGCGGCGAAAAAGTACGGGCGCTGGGTCGGTAAAAATTTCCCGCAGAAACTTTACTTTTACACCCTGGACGAGTCCGGAAGCGCAATCGTCTTTCCCAGGGGATTTGCGGCACAGGCGGTGTCGCTCTGCCGGCGGTACATGGGGCAGGGGCCCGCCATCGATGACAGGCGGCGGCGTCTGCCGGAGGTGGACTTCACCTTTCAGGGGAAACTGCGGCCCTACCAGGAGGAGGCCCTAAAGGCCATCCTGCAGAAACATTTCGGCGTCCTCGTCGCCGGGACCGGGTCAGGCAAGACGGTGGTGGCCCTGGCCGCAATAGCGGCAAGACTCCAGCCGGCCCTGATTCTCGTCCACAGCAGGGAGCTGATGTACCAGTGGGAGGAGCGTGCCGCTCAGTTCCTGGGGCTGAAGGCCGGACTGATCGGAGACGGCAGGTACGATATCCAGCCCCTTTCCATCGCCATTGTCAATACGGCCCGCAAGCGGCTGGAGGAACTCACCCCCCGTTTCGGCCACCTGCTTGTCGACGAGTGCCACCGGGTGCCTGCCACCCTTTTTACCGAGGTTGTCAAGAATTTTGACACCTGCTACATGCTCGGGCTGTCGGCCACCGCATACCGCAGGGAGGATGGTCTTACCCGCCTGATTTACCTCTACATGGGGGAGCGGGTCCACCAGGTCGACCCGGCCGTGCTGGAAGAGTCCGGCGCCGTGCTGCAGCCGCAGTTTCTCCAGCACCGCACCGGCTTCAATTACCGTTTCCGCGGCAACTACCAGGCCCTGATGAGTGCCCTGACGAAAAATGAGGAACGGAACCTCCAGATAATCGATGACATCGTTGCCGAGGCCCGCAACACGGACGGCGCCATACTGGTTGTCAGTGACCGGGTTGCCCACTGCAGCAGGCTGGCAGCTCTCCTTGCCGTCAGGGGCGTGCCGGCAAGCCTCCTGACCGGGAAACAGGCGGCGGCCGAGCGCTCCGCCATCGTCGAAGCCCTCCATCGGGGGGAGGTCAAGGTCCTTGTCTCGACCCTGCAGCTGGTGGGTGAGGGGTTTGATGCCCCGGGGCTTGCCACCCTTTTCCTGACGACGCCGATCAAATTTACCGGGAGGCTGCGGCAGGTCATCGGCCGCATTCTCAGGCCGGCTGCCGGCAAGCAGGCCAGGGTTTTCGATTACGTCGACGAAAACGTGGGGGTGTTGCGGAATTCAGCCAGGATACGGCTCCAGACCTATGAAAAAGAGAATTAGGGCGGCGAGGTGTCAAGGGGAAGAATACGGGCACCTGAAGTGAGAAATTATCAACGCCACCCGGAAGGAACCAGGGCCGCAATTCCTGCGGCCTCCCCGGAAGCTGCCCCAAAGGAGGGGGCGTGGTCCGGCGGCCGCGGGCAAGTGATTGTTTGCCATCCGGGCCTCTGCTGTAGTATAGTGGCGGCGGGTTCGTTGATGCCGGCCTGATTCGCATGGGCCGGGTGCGCTTGAGAGCTGCCGCGCAGCAGGGATGACAACCATCGATTAGCGGGGGTGGAGATGAAAGACGATAAAGCCGCAAAAGCCCTGATCAAAAAACTTGATAAGCTGCTGCGGAGTAAAATGACGCCGATTTACAAGCGGTACAGCGTCTCCATGCAGGATGTCCTGACGCCGCTCATGTGGAAGCCCCTGGTACTGATCATCGGCAACTATTCTTCCGGTAAGTCGACCTTTATCAACGAACTTCTCGACATGCCCGTTCAGAGGACGGGGCAGGCCCCGACCGATGATTGCTTCACCATTCTGACATCGCCGGAAGAGGGCGGCAGCGAGGAGGAAATCCCGGGCGGCACCATCGTCAACGATGAGCGGCTTCCCTTTACGCCGCTCATGCCTTTCGGCGAACGGCTCTTTTCTCACCTGCGCATGAAGAAGGTAAAATCCCCCCTGCTGGAGAATTTTGCCATTATCGATACCCCGGGCATGCTCGATTCCGTCACCGAAAAGGACCGGGGCTATGACTATCTCGGTGTGGTGGGGGAGCTCGCCAGGATGGCCGACCTGATCATCCTGATGTTCGACCCCCACAAGGCCGGGACGATCAAGGAGACCTACCAGGCCATCAGGAGCACGCTTCCTGGCTCAACGGGCGAGGATAGGGTGCTCTATGTCCTCAACAGGATCGACGAGTGCGACAATGTCCCCGACCTGGTCCGGTCCTACGGCACCCTGTGCTGGAACCTTTCGCAGATGACCGGCCGCAAGGACATTCCCCGGATATATCTCACCTTTGCCGCCAAGGAAGGGGATGAGCCGCCCCAGGGGGTGGAGTCCTGGGTCAGTGAGCGCAATGAGCTCAAACGCGCCGTCGAGACGGCGCCAACCATGCGGGTTAACCATGTTTTCCAGGAGGCGGAACGGGGCGTTCGGGAGCTTGACTTGCAGGCCGAAGCCCTTGCTGCCTTTAAAGACAGCTTCGGCCGCCAGGTCCAGAAAGTGCTGAAGGTCGGCCTGCTCGTCTCCCTCCTCGTCTTCTGGTTCGGCGACCTGCTCCTGAAGCTCGTTGCCGGCTTTCCCCAGGCAACCCTTCTCGGTTCGCTCTTTTCGAAAAACTTTGACGATCGGCTCCTGGTCCTCCCCTCCCTTGCGGCACTGCTGGTTCTCGCCATCTCGGGCCTGATCATCGCCAGCTTCGTCTACCCGCGCTTCAGGAAGAGAACACTGGAAAACCTTGATGATCTCATAGCCTTTGAAACCGCCTACAAGCGCGACCTGTGGCGCCGGGTGCGGGACCGCGTTGCGGCCCGGATCAGGGAGGAGGGCTACCGGCAGCTCTGGATAAGCCACGCCTGGTACCGCCGCCGCCTGAAGAGATTCCTCGAGAAGGACATCGGCCGCCTGAAGAACAAATGGTAGCGGCAAACCTTACTCCCTGACGTCGATGCGTTTCAGGGTGATGGCCATGGGGCGGAACTTCGTAAATCCGTAGTGCAAAAGGTTCAGGCCGGTGACTCGCCTGGTGTTTTTCTCGTGGTGGTTTTCATACTTTTCAGTAGAGAGTTTTTATTTTTTTCACGCCCCGTCGTTGTCCAGGGGGCAGGGTTTATTCTTGAAAAAACCGAAGTACAGCAGGGGAACCGCGAGCAGGGTGAGAGCGGTTGCCGCCACCGCTCCAAACATCATGGCGATGGCCAGACCCTGGAAGATCGGGTCGAAGAGCATGACAAAAGAGCCGACGACAACGGCCGCAGCCGTCAGGACTATGGGGCGGAACCGCACGGCACCGGCTGAAATCAGCGCTGTTCTCAGGTCGCCGCAGTCGCGCCATTCCATCTGGACAAAATCAACCAGGAGGATGGAGTTGCGGACGATAATGCCTGCCAGGGCGATGAAGCCGATCATCGAGGTGGCGGTGAAAAAGGCGCCGAACATCCAGTGGCCCGGCAGGATGCCCACCAGGGTGAGGGGGATCGGCGCCATGATGACCAGC
>JAFDCC010000182.1 GCA_019312985.1 Deltaproteobacteria bacterium | reverse complement strand
CTCGCCGCGCACGGCGCCGTTCCGGCCCACAGTCCGACCGCTCCGGACTCTCTCGAGTCCGGTTGACCGGGTCTCGGTCCGGGCAACCCCGGTTTCCTGCGTCCTCTTTTTCGGTTCCTTTTTTTCCGCCAGCAGCTTTCTGGCGCCCGGAACGGTATAGCCGTCCTCGTACAGCAGTTTCTTGATTGTCAGGATATTTTCAACATCAACACGCCGGTACAGCCTCTGTTTCGATGAGGCCCGCTGGGGCCGGATTATTTTGAATTCCGACTCCCAGTACCGGAGGACGTGCGGTTCCACCCCGGTTATTTTCTTGACCTCACCGATCCTGAAGTAATGCTTCTCCGGGATGATCCCCTGCCCCATTCCGGCGGACAGATTTTTTTCTTCTCCATGCTGGCGGGTCGTCTTATCCACTGCGCGCTAACTGTTGAGCTTCAGCCGCAACCCCTTACTCGGCCTGAAGGTGACCATGGAACGGCTGGAAATCTCCATGGCGTCACCGGTACGGGGGTTACGGCCCTTTCTGGGTGATTTTTTCCTGACACTCAGTGACCCGAAATGAACCAGCTTGATTGATTCCCCGGCAATAAGTGTGTTCTTCATTGTGGAAAAAACCGTATCGATTATCTCTTCCGCACTGCGCTGGGAAAAGCCCAGTTTTTCATTAATGGCTTTTGCCAGGTCCTTTCGGGTGATGTTTGATCGTTTCATTGTACTCTTCTTCCGTTAAAATTTCAGTATGGATTTAAAAGGTTACCCGGCATCACGCAGTCTGCCCAGGAATCGTTCCTCCAGCATCTTTATCAGGCGCTGGTGCACCGTGTTGACGACGCTGTCGTCAAGGGTCTGCTCGGGAGAACGATAGGTCAGCGAGATGGCGACACTCTTGTGACCCGCATCAATTGCATCTCCCCGGTAGAGATCAAAGATCTCCGCCGACTCAACGAGCGGTTCCCCGGCGCTTTCGATGGCCCCGACAAGATCACCCGCGGCCACGGTTTCAGGAATGATGAGGGCAATATCCCAATTGACCGAGGGATATTTCGGCAGGGGTGCAAACGATTTCGGTGCTGCTTCAAGCCCGCCTGCCAGGTCCAGGTCAAGATCAAAGCAGAAGACCTCCTGTTTGATGCCGAACCCCTTCAAAACAGCGGCGTCGATTTTTCCGAAAAAACCAAGAACCTGCTCCCCTGCCCTGCAGGCAACATATGAACCGGGCACGATAAAACTCGGGGCAACGATGTCCTGTCCCCTGAAATCGAGGCTGACAGCATGTTTGATCCTGATTCCCTCGAGAATCGCTTCGACGGTGCCGGCACAGTCGTGAATATCGACCTTGGTGGAAGCAAAGTGAAGAAGCGGCGATCCGGGGTGGCGGCGGCCGCTCAAAACGCCCGCCAGCCTGGTGGTTTCACGGGGCAGCGAGTCGGCCTCCTGTGGCTCAAAAACCTTGCCGATCTCAAAAAGCCGGATATCGTTGCTTTGGCGGCTGGTATTCCGGTTTATGTTCTGCAGCAGGCCCGGCAGCATCAGGGTCCGCATTATTTTCTGGTCCTCGGAAAGAGGGTTGAGAAGTCTTACCGCGGTCCGGGCCGGGTCATCATCCTGCAGCCGCAGCACGTCAAAATAGTTTTCATCAACAAAACTGTAATTGATCACCTCGAAAAAACCCTGGGAAACCAGCATTGCCGCGACTTTCTTGCGCAGCTTCAGGCCCGGCTGCTGTTCCGGGAAGCTCATGGGGACAACCGGCATGGAGGTGGGAATCTCGTTGTAGCCCTGCAGCCTGGCAACCTCTTCAATGAGGTCCACCTCACGCTCCAGGTCGATGCGGAAACTTGGCGGCGTTACCTCGAGGGTATCGTCATCCAAAGGGGTCACCGCAAGCTCGATGCTTTCAAGACAGCGGGAAATTTCGGCGGCGTCCAGCTGCAGCCCCAAAAGGTCATTGGTGCGGCTGACCCGCAGCCTGATAGCCGCCGGCGGCCTGATGCCGGCGACACAGTCATAGCCGTCCGGTACGGCTTCGGCCCCGGTTATTTCCACCAAAAGCTGCACTGCCCGCTCCATGGCCCTCGGCGAAACCTCCGGGTCCACCCCTCGCTCAAAGCGGTAGGAGGCCTCGGTGCCCAGGTTGAGCTGCCGGGCCGTCCGGCGGATGCTGAGGGGGTCAAAACAGGCGCTTTCCAGGAGAATATCGGTGGTGGTGTCAGTAACCTCGGAGTTCTCGCCGCCCATGACGCCGGCTACTGCTACCGGCTTTTCGGCATCGCAGATGAGGAGCATGCTCTCATGCAGCCTTCTTTCTTCGCCGTCAAGGGTGACGATGGTCTCACCGGCCCGGGCCCGGCGCACGACAATCCTGCCGCCCGCCAGTTGCTGAAAATCAAAGGCGTGCAGCGGCTGGCCGTACTCCAGCATCACCAGGTTGGTTATATCCACGACATTATTGATGGGCCGCAGCCCCACGGCGAGAAGCCTTTTGCGCAGCCACCAGGGAGAGGGGCCGATAGTAACATTACGTAAAAGCCGTGCGGCGTAACGCGGACAGTCATCCGGGTCCCGGACCTCGACAGCAAAGGGAACCCCTTTATTGCTCAAGCGGGGCAGTTCTCCTGAAACCGGCTGCCGCAATTTCTGTCCGGTAAACCCGGCAACCTCCCGGGCTATGCCGATAACACTGGTGCAGTCAGGCCGGTTCGGTGTCAGATCGACCTCGACCAGGGTATCCTGCAGGGAGAGCGCTTCCAGCAGCGATTCCCCTGCCCGGGCTGTTTCCGGCAACTCCATGATGCCGCTGTGGTCTTCACTGATGCCAAGGTCCCTTTCGGAACAGAGCATGCCGAATGATTCCTGGCCGCGGATCTTTGCTCTTTTCACCTCCATGCCTGACGCAAGGGTGACTCCCGGCAGGGCGATGGGGGTCAGGAGGCCGGCCCGGGCATTGTGAGCGCCGCAGACGACCCTGAACCTTTCGTCGCCGACGGCAACATCACAGAGGGACAAACGGTCCGCATCAGGGTGCGGCGTAACATCCAGGATCTTTGCAACCCTGATTGGTGTCAGCCCGGGGTACAGATCTGTAACGCTGTCCACTTCAAGCCCGAGCATGGTCAGCCTGTCCGCCACGACCGTTACCGGCAGATCAATATCAGTATATTCCCGTAACCAGTTCAGGGTGAATTTCATGGGTGCTTACAAAAGTGGTTGAAAAGTTTAGCTGTTGCCCAGGAAGACACGTTGTGCACCCTCCTGCTTTCAGTGCTCAGAATTGGTTCAAAAACCGGAGATCGTTCTCGTAAAACAACCTGATGTCATCAATCCCGTACTTCAGCATCGCTATTCTTTCAATGCCAAGACCGAAGGCAAAGCCGCTGAACTCTTCGGGATCATAGTCAACCATTTTCAGAACTTCCGGATCAATCATCCCGGCCCCCAGTATTTCGAGCCAGCCCGTCTGTTTGCAGACACGGCACCCCTCTCCCCGGCAGATGACGCAACCGATATCAACCTCGGCACTCGGTTCGGTAAAGGGGAAAAAGCTCGGCCGGAAGCGGAGCCCGATATCCTTCTGGTCAAACATCTTCTGGCAGAAGACGGTGAGAACCCCCTTCAGGTCGGCAAAGGAGACCTTGGTATCGACGAGAAAACCTTCGACCTGGTGAAACATCGGGGTGTGGGTAATGTCAGAATCGCAGCGGTAGACCTTTCCCGGGGCAATTATCCGCAGCGGCGGCTTCGCCATCTCCATGGCGCGGATCTGCATGGGAGATGTGTGGGTCCGCAGCAGGATGGAATCGCTGATATAAAAGGTATCGTGCATATCCCGGGCAGGATGGTGCTGCGGGATATTGAGGGCCTCGAAGTTGTAATA
This sequence comes from Deltaproteobacteria bacterium, assembly GCA_019312985.1. Classification (GTDB taxonomy): domain Bacteria; phylum Desulfobacterota; class Desulfobulbia; order Desulfobulbales; family BM004; genus BM004. The sequence goes on along the minus strand of JAFDCC010000182.1, from coordinate 7,706 downwards.
GTCGAGCTCGACATCCGGGCCCTCGGCAACGGCAAAACCCAGGTCGACAAAGATGGAGCAGACCTCGTCCATTATCTGGCTCACCGGGTGGATACGGCCGGCGGGAATGACACGTCCCGGCAGGCTCAAATCATCGCTGCCTGGCCCTGTTTCCGCTGCTGCAGCGAGCTCAGCCTTCCGGGCATGAAACTTCTTTTCAAGGCCTTCCTTGATTTGGTTTGCCACTTTGCCCAGACGGGGCCGCTCTTCCGGCGAGACGCTGCCGAGCTGGCGCAGCAGGCCGGTAAAGAGCCCCTTGCGCCCCAGGTAGCGGATCCTTACATCTTCCAGGTCCTGAAGGGTCTTCAGGCTAGAAAGCTTTTCTGCCGCTTCCGATTCGAGTTGGCGTAGCTCTTGCTCCATGATCGTGACAGCTCTGCAGGTCTGGCCGACTAATGAACAGAAGCCTTGACGACCTGGGAGAAGCCGTTGGGATCCAGGATGGCCATGTTCGAAAGAACCTTGCGGTCCAGTTCGACGCCGGCCTTTTTCAAACCGCCCATGAGCTTGCTGTAACTGGTGCCGTTCTGCTTCGCCCCGGCACTGATCCGGGTTATCCAGAGTCGGCGGAAATCGCGTTTTCTATTCCGCCGGTCGCGGTAGGCATAACTGAGAGCCCGGTCGACCGCCTCGGTTGCCGTTCTGTAAAGCCTGCTGCGTCCACCCCGGTAACCCTTGGCCAGCTTAAGGACTTTATTTCTTCTGCGGCGTGCTTTAAAGCCGCGCGTTACACGTGCCATGTAAATACCTCTTTCTTATTCGTAAAAGTAAAATTGATCATGCAGAACTACATATAGGGCAAAATCCGCTTAATACCCTTGACGTTCGTCTCATCAACCAGGCCCGCCTTGCGCAGGCCCCGCTTTCTCTTCGTGGTTTTCTTCGTGAGAATATGACTGGCAAAGGCTTTGTTTCTCACTATCTTTCCGGATCCGGTGGCCTTGAATCGCTTTGCCGCCCCGCGGTTTGTCTTCATTTTCGGCATGACTGCGCCCTCCTCAAAAAACTAAAAAATTTATAAGCTATGTTAATCAAAATATTGTTTCTTCGATTTTTTCAACAAAAAAAACGAAGTTTTTTTACTCAGCTCTTCGGAGCAACGAACATGACCATCTGCCTTCCCTCCATGGTGGGCTGCTGCACAATGGTAGCCTCCTCCCCGAGGGACTCGGCTATCCTGTTCAAGACTTCAACGCCCTGGCTCTGGGCATAGACTATCTCCCGCCCCCTGAAGCGGAGGGTGATTTTCACCTTGTTCTTGTTTGCCAGGAACTTCTTGATGTTCTTAATCTTGAAATTCAGGTCATGCTCTTCTGTCTTGGGCCGGAATTTTACCTCCTTCACCTCGACAACGGTCTGGCGTTTTCGCGCCTCCGCCAGTTTTTTGCTCTTTTCGTACCGGTATTTATCATAGTTCATGATCCGGCAGACGGGAGGATCCGTGTTGTCAGACACCTCCACCAGGTCGAGTCCTTCATCATAGGCCTTTTCCCGTGCTTCCCGGCTGGGCATTACCCCAAGCTGGGCGCCGTCCGAACCGATCAGCCGTACCTCTTCATACCGGATATCCTCATTCAGCCTGACTTTTACCTCACGCCTGCTTACTGGCTGCCTGCTTTTTCTTTTAATACCCTGCCTCCTTGCTTCGTTTTTTAATACCCACAGCAGCGGGCCCGGCTTGATCTTTCCCTACACCAGGGCCGGACCGCACTCTTCCCTCACCTTTGCAGCAAAATCCGCCACGGACATGGGAGGAAGGTTTTTGCCGCTTCTCTCCCGCACCGCAACGGTACCCGCCTCGGCCTCACGATCGCCGACAACCAGCATGTATGGTATTTTGGCCAGCTGCGCTTCGCGAATTTTATAGTTCAGTTTCTCATTGCGCAAATCCTTCTCCATCCTGACGCCGGCCTTGCGCAGTTCGCGGTATACCTTTTCACTGTACTCGTTCTGGGCATCGGTAATATTCATGATGCGCGCCTGCACCGGTGCCAGCCATGTGGGAAAGGCGCCGGCATAATTTTCTATCAGCACACCGATAAAGCGCTCCAGGGACCCCATCAGGGCCCGGTGGATCATAATCGGCTGGTGCTCCCTGCCGTCCTCACCAATGTAGTGCACCCCGAACCGTTCCGGCAGGTTGAAGTCCACCTGTATCGTGGAACACTGCCAGGAGCGGCCCAGAACATCCTTTATCTTGATATCGATCTTCGGTCCGTAAAAGACCCCCTCGCCCGGATCCAGCTGAAATGAGAGACCCCGCTTCTCCAGGGCCTGCTCGAGGGCGCCGGTTGCCTTCTGCCAGTGTTCGTCGCTGCCGACATACTTGTCGGGCCGGGTCGACAGGTAAATATCATACTGGTCAAAGCCAAAGGTTTCCAGGATATTCAGGTTGAGATCGAGAATATTGAAGATCTCCTCTTCGAGCTGGTCCGGCCGGCAGAAGATGTGGGCATCATCCTGGGTAAAGCCCCGGACCCGCAAAAGGCCGTGCAGAACCCCCGTCCTTTCATAGCGGTATACCGTTCCCAGTTCGCACCAGCGTATCGGGAACTCACGGTAGCTGCGCATCTGGGACTTGTAGATGCCAATATGAAAGGGGCAGTTCATGGGCTTGAGCTGGTACTGCACCTCGTCAATTGCCATGGAAGAGTACATGTTCTCGCTGTAAAAATCCAGGTGGCCGCTGGTCTTCCAGAGGTCGAGCCTGGCTATGTGCGGGGTGTAGAGGAGTTCATAGTCATGGCGGTAGTGCTCTTTCTTCCAGTAGTCCTCGATGATTCTGCGCAGCAGCGCACCCTTCGGCTGCCAGAGAATAAGGCCGGGGCCTACCTGGTCGCTGATGGTAAAAAGGCCGAGCTCCTTCCCCAGTTTCCTGTGGTCGCGCTTTTTGGCTTCTTCCAGGTCATTGAGGTACTTCTTCAGCTTTTTTTTGTCGCTGAAGGCGGTGCCGTATAAACGCTGCAGCATCTCGTTGTGTTCATCACCGCGCCAGTATGCCCCGGCAACCTTGATCAGTTTGAAAACCTGAAGCCAGCCGATGTCAGGAACATGGGGGCCGCGGCAGAGGTCGGCAAAGTCACCGAGCTGGTAGAGGCTCACCGTGTCCCCTTCAATCTCGCCCAGCAGTTCAACCTTGTATTTTTCTCCCCTTTCCTCAAAAAGGGCAATGGCCTCCTCTCTTGCCATGACCTTTCTTTCAAAGGGCATCCTTTTTTGAACGATATCAAGCATTGCGGCCTCGATTGCTTCGAAATCTTCCGGCCTGAAAGGGGTTTCCCGCTCAAAGTCGTAGTAGAAGCCGTCTTCAATGGCAGGCCCAATGGCAACTCTGACATCGGGGCCGTACAGGTCGAGGACCGCTTTGGCCATGAGGTGCGCCGTGCTGTGGCGCAGGATATCGAGACCTTCGTCACTGGAAAGAACAACAGGACGCAGCTCTATCTCCTCCTGCCCGAGACTGGCGAGCTTCACCGACAGGTCAACCAGGGTGTCGCCGACACCGGCGGCCACCGTCTGCTTCCGCTGCTTGTTGGAAAGCAGGGCAGCAAGAACGTCGGCAACAGAGGTGTCCGCCCCAAAGGGCTTTGCCTCTCCTTCCGGTAGGGTGACCATTATTTCAGACATATATTCAACCTGTACAGTGCGCTGTCTCCATGACAGAGAAAGTGCAATCTATTCTGCTGTTATGCGGATAATTTTCCTGGCCCATTATACCCTGGCCCAGATGCAAGAAAGCTTCGCCAGGTGTGACCTTTTGTGGCGGACAACCACAGCGAAGCCTAGGCTTTATCCCGTTACCCGATGCTCAATTTGGTAGGAGCGGGCGGTTTCGAACCGCCGACTTCTTCCGCGTCAGGGAAGCGCTCTCCCGCTGAGCTACGCGCCTACACCATGAAGCTGATTTAGCGGTAATCTTTTTTCAAAAACCAAACGGTTTGTTAGAACCGTGGAACGACCCGGCTGAAACGGAAACCAATTACCAGCAATTCCTCTTACTGTCAAGCAAATATCACATAAAACAGGCAAAACAGATCACTTTGATTCCCGGCGAGTTTCTATGGCCCTGGCCAGGGTTACATCATCAGCGTACTTTATGTCCATCCCCATGGGAATGCCGCAGGCAAGCCTCGTCACCTTCACCCCGTCAGCCTGAAATATCCTCGCCAGATAGGATGCGGTTGCCTCGCCCGGAACCGTTGAACTGGTCGCCACGAGAATTTCCGCAATTTTCTCCTGCCGGACGCGGTCAACCAGTTCATTTATTTTTATCTCGTCCGGACCGATACCGTCCATCGGGGCGAGGACGCCATGGAGGATGTGGTAAAGGCCCTGGTAGGCCCCTGTTTTTTCAATGGCGAGAAGGTCATCCGGCCCCTCGACAACACAGATAATATCCTGAAGGCGGCCGGGGTCGGCACAGATCTTACAGGGGTCCGTCTCGGAGAAGACAAAACACCTGGAACAGAGCCGGACGGCATGGTGCAGCTCTGCCAGGTCGGCGGCAAGGGTTCTGGCCTCTTCGGCCGGGCTGCGCATGATGTGCATGGCAAGACGGCTCGCCGTTTTCCTGCCGATGCCGGGCAGCCTGTTCAAGTCCTGGATCAGCCTCTCCAGTGCTGGTGGAACGACCTGCATTATCTCCCCCTTCCGGCCGTTAAAACAACCCCGGAATATTTATGCCGCCGGTGAATTTGCCCATTTCCTTCCGGGCCATTTCCTGGGACTTTCTGAGGCCCTCGTTCACCGCGGACAGGACAAGATCCTCCAGCATCCCCTGCTCTTCCGGCTTGATGACCTCCCGGTCAATGCGGATGGACAGCAGTTCATTTCTGCCGTTTACCGTTACCGAAACCATGCCGCCGCCGGCGGAAGCGCTGACGGTCCGGCCGGCCAGCTCATTCTGGACCTGGCTCATCTTCTGCCGCATCTGCTGCGCCTGTCTCATTATCTCGCTCATGTCCATGGTGATAGCATCCTGTCTCTGTAATCTTTTTCAGCTGCGTTCCGGGTGGAATTTCGCCCTCTGGAGAGAGGCCTGCGGCACATGGAAAAAAACGGGCCGCCGTTACCTGCTGCGCGGCCCTGTCCTGATGTGGATCACCCTGCCGCCGAGGATCTCGGTGGCCATCTGGACAAGCGGATCGTTGGCCAGGGCCCGTCGTTCTTCCTGGGGACCGGTGCCGTTTTCCCCTACACTCTCGTGAAGGTCGCCACCGCGGATTTTTATGCGCACCTTGAATTCCTTCTGGAAGAAATCCTGGGAAAACTCGGTGAGGAACTTCATGTTTTCCTTTGACTGCAGCACCTTGCAGTCGGAAGGGTCATCAAACTTCAGAATAAGGTCGGAGCCTTCCTCGCGCACGCCGGAGCTGAGGCGCAGGGTGTGAGCCATCCACTTCTTTCTGTCCATGACGTAGTCGATGAACCCGTCCCAGTTCCGCCGCACCTCTTGGCCGGAGGGCGGCGGCAGGTTGTCTGCGACAACCTTTGCAGCCGCCGGCTGGGGCACGGTATTTGGAGCGCCTCTCTCCTCCCGCTGCTTTACGGGTGGTGAAGGGGTTTCGGCAACCGTTTCTTTTTCCTGCTGTGTGGTTTTTTCCGGCCCGGCCGAAGCCGCCCTTTTCGGCTGCGGTTCGGCCTTTTTCCTTTTTGCCGCTGCAGGGGGCGGGGCTTTTTCCACATGGGCAGCAGCTGCGGCCGGCGGCACGGCAACGGTTCCGGGCTGCAGGGTCACGAGTTTATCAAGCAGTTCCGTTACCGGCACGACGTTTCCCGCCTCGGCTGCCCTGATCAGTGCCATCTCAAAGGCCAGGCGCGGATGGGAGGAATACTGCATTGCCTCAACGCCTTTCAGCAGCATATTGAAATAGAGCTGCAGCGTTTCCACCGTATGATCCGCCCCAATTCTCAACAGTTCTTCTAATTCCACGTCGGGCAGATCAAGAAGTTTTTGCGGCGCACCGCTGACCCGGCAGATCAGCAGGGAGCGGAAGTAGTAGAGCAGGTCGTTGGCCAGTCTTTTCAGGTCAACACCGAAGGCGGAGGTCTCCTCGAGAATCCTGAGACCCGCCCCGAGGTCACCGTTTAAGACGGCCTCTGCCATGGAGCTGATAACCTGGCTGTCCACCAGGCCGAGCACCTCTGTGACGTCTTCATCGGTGATTTCCTCACCGCCAAAGGAAAAGATCTGGTCCAGGAGGCTGAGCCCGTCACGAACGCTGCCGCCCGCCTCCCTGACAATGATATTCAGGGCCCACTCCGAGATCCTGATTTTCTCTTCCCTGGCAATTTTTGCAAAAAAGGCGAACAGGTCGCGGGAGGAGACCTTCTGCAGTTCGTAGCGCTGGCAGCGGGAAAGGATGGTAATGGGAATCTTGTGCAGTTCGGTGGTGGCAAACATGAAAATAACATGGGCCGGAGGTTCCTCCAGGGTCTTCAGCAGGGCATTGAAGGCCTCGGTCGTCAGCATGTGGACCTCGTCAATGATAATGACCTTGTACCTGCTCCTGGTCGGGAAAAAACGGATATTTTCCTTCAGTTCCCGGATTTCCTGGATGCCGCGATTGGAGGCACCGTCAATTTCATGGAGGTCAATGGCGCTGCCGGCGGTAATCTCGGTGCAGTGCGCACAGCTGTTGCACGGGGCTTTGGTCGGCCCTTCCTGGCAGTTGAGGGCCTTGGCGACAAGACGGGCCAGGGTGGTCTTACCCACCCCCCGAACGCCGCTGAAGATAATGGCATGGGGTATGCGGTTCCGTTCAATGGCATTCTGCAGCGTCCTGATGACCGGCTGCTGGCCGACAACCTCTTCAAAGGTTTGGGGCCGCCATTTTCTCGCGAGGACTAAGTAGGACATTGGCAGAAAAAAGGATAGCCAGGTATTCTGCAACACACAAAGTTTCTCACTACCGTTGCTTCCTCCCGGACCTGGCGGGGTTCGCGAGTCTTTGTTGCGCAGAACCTGGCTATCACACTGAAGACTTCCTTAAAGAATGGCGGAGAGGGTGAGATTCGAACTCACGGTACTTGCGTACACACGCGTTCCAGGCGTGCACCTTAAGCCACTCGGTCACCTCTCCGCCCACCCTGTTTATTTTCGCCGCTGGTTAATACCCTTTTCAAAAAAAATATACAAACAAAAACTCGAACTGATATTTCAGCTTAACCATTTCACGCGGCAATTTCAACAGAGAGGCAAAAAAGCAACAGATGGAAACGTGCTACCCCTGCCTGAACCCGCCCACCACTTCAAACTCGTCGCTTTCATCGAGAAATACGATCTTCAGATACCTGCCGTCACTGAGATGCAGGAAAATATCCTCCGCGGATGTCACAAATACGGCAATATCCAGGGGGTCGCCCCGCTTGTCGTTGACGGTGCCGTAGATGTCGGGCTCGTCATCGTCGGGGTCCTCTTTTTCGATAATTACCCGGTAGTAAATTTTTTTGTAGGTGGTATCACCCCTGACAACCGTTCCCCAGCCGGTAAGTTCCTGGTGTAATTCATTCTCCATAGGCCCTCCCTGTTCCGGTGAATTCCTGTGCCGCCCGGCGCCGGCAAGTTTATATAAGGGGCTGTCCTAGATAACAAAAATTATTTAGGATAGCTCAATGCGGAAAAGTAGACTTAGCAGACAAAAACAAAACCGACTTATCGAGCATTT
>JAFDCC010000181.1 GCA_019312985.1 Deltaproteobacteria bacterium | reverse complement strand
TCGTGGTTTCTTGTGGAGTATGGCGATTCAGGTGAAGAGGCGCTGAAAAAAATAAAACGGCAGCGCCCCGATCTCGTTCTTCTCGATCTCATGCTCCCCGGCATGGACGGCAAGGAGCTTTGCCGAATCATCCGCAGCGGTGAAAGCCTTTATGCTGATATCCCCATTATCATGCTGACCGCAAAAGGCGAGGAATCGGATATCATAAGCGGCCTGGACCATGGTGCGGATGATTACATTACAAAGCCTTTCAGCCCCAAAATTCTTCTCTCCCGCGTTAAGGCCGTTCTGCGGAGAAAAGCAAGGGGCGGAGCATCACACCAGACAGCCGGTCCCGACGACACCATAGCTGTAGACAGCCTGGTGATTGACCCCGGGCGTTACGAGGTCACAATTGCGGGACAGCCGGTAAGCCTGACCCCCACCGAATTCGGCATCCTGAAAATGCTGGCCGGACGGCCCGGCTGGGTGTTCTCGCGCCAGCAGATAATAGATGCAGTCAGGGGATATGATTACATTATCACCACCCGCGCCATAGATGTGCAGGTCTTCAGCCTCCGTAAAAAGCTGGGAGATTACGGCAGGAAAATCGAAACGGTACGTGGTATCGGCTACCGCTTTAATGATTCGCAGTAACTGCAGCGTTTTTTATTAAATTCACCTTTGCCGCCAATCTGCTGTATCCCCTCTAAGCCAACATCCTGCGGAAAAACTCCTGCATTCCTTCCCGGATGGCGTCCCGTACCTCCCGGAACCGCTGCAGATTTTCCGGCGTCGGGTCATTGCTGTGGGGCGGGTCGGGAAATCCCATGTGGAGCCGGTTGACCCCGCCGAAAAAGACCGGGCACCTCTCGTTGGCGTCATCGCAGAGGGTGATGACATAGTCAAAGTCCATGTCCCTGTAGCGGTCAAGGTGGTCCGAGGTCTCGCCGCTGATATCGATGCCGATCTCGTCCAGCACCATGACGGCAAGGCGGCTGACCCCCTTGGGATCGGTGCCGGCGGACCAGGTGGCGACCCTGTCGCCGAAATCATGCCGCACGATCCCGGCGGCCATCTGGCTGCGGGCCGCATTGGCCGTACAGAGGAACAGCACTTTTATTTTCGCTTCCGCCGCCATGGACACCTCCTGCAAAGTATGGAATAGTGTATTCTTGCGTGCGCCGCATTTCCGGCAGATGCAACAATACCCTTTTTTTCCCTTTTTTTGAACCGGCAGGAGACCCCATGGGCCACGATCTTCTCATTACAGACACCACCCTGCTCCCCCTGGATCCGGACCTGCCCGAGCTTATCACAGACGGCTATCTTGCCGTAAAAAATGGAAAAATTGCAGCCCTCGGCCCCATGGCCGATCTGGCTGAACCAGGTGCGGTCACCGTTATCGACGGCAGCGGCCGCCTGCTGATGCCCGGCCTGGTCAACACCCACACCCACGCCCCCATGACCCTGTTCCGCGGCCTGGCCGATGACCTGCCGCTCATGACCTGGCTCAACGAGCACATTTTCCCGGCGGAGGCGAAAAGCGTCAACCCGGAAATGGTCTACTGGTGTGCAAAGCTGGCAGCGGCCGAGATGATCCTCTCCGGGACAACCTGCGCGGCGGACGGCTACTTTCTGGAGGACAGCGCGGCAGAGGCATTTGTCGAGTGCGGCTTGCGGGCCGTGGCGGCCCAGGGAATCATCGACTTCCCGGCGCCCGGCGTGCCGGATCCGGCGCAAAATATCGCGGCGGCGGCGGATTTTATCGGGCGCTGGCAGGGCAAAAGCCCCCTTCTCAGCCCGGCGGTGTTCTGCCACTCCCCCTATACCTGCTCGGCCGAAACCCTGCGGCAGGCAAAAGAGATGGCCCGCCGCCACAATGTCAAATTCTTTGTGCACCTGGCCGAGACAAAGACCGAGGTTTCCCAGGTTCAGGAGCAGCAGGGGACGACCCCGGTCCGCTACCTCGACCGCCTTGGCATCCTCGACAGCAACACCATCTGCGTCCACTGTGTCTGGCTGGAAGAAGAGGAAATCAGCATCCTGGCACGCTCCGGGGCCCGGGTGGCAACCTGCCCCCAGAGCAACATGAAGCTGGGCTCCGGCATCGCGCCGGTCAGAGAGATGCTTGCGGCAGGAATACCTGTCGGCCTGGGGACGGACTCCGCTGCGAGCAACAACCGGCTGGACCTCTTTTTCGAGATGGATCTCGGCGCCAAACTCCAGAAGGTGAAAGACAGGGACCCGGCCGCGCTCCCGGCCGCGGCCGTTCTGCAGATGGCTACTTTTGGGGGAGCCCGGGTGCTCGGCCTGGAAAACAGTATCGGCTCCCTTGCTATCGGCAAGGAGGCCGACATCATCCTGCTTGACACCAGGCAGCCGCACCTGCACCCCTTCTACCTCCCGGGACTGCTTGTCCATGCCGCAAGCGGCGCCGACGTCGCCACTGTTATCATTGGCGGCATGATTGTCATGCGGGACAGGGAACTTCTCACCTGCGATGTCAACCGGATTATGGCCGAGGTGAACAGGCGGGCTGAAGAGTTCAGGGATACGGGGTGGAGGACTACTCCAGGCGGACGAAGAAGCGCCCCCCGGTGTTTTTGATCAGAGGCCCGAAAACTCTTGCGGCAGCCGGGATCTCTCCGGCGTCTTCTGCCGCTTCAGGGACTAGAGGGCGATAAAGTAAAGGGCGACGAGGACGAGAATAAAAAAGATACCGACCTTTACGCCGATGCTTTCATCTTCAGGTTCATGGTGGGCGTTTTCGCTGTCATGGGCTGCCATGCTTCTTCCTCCGGATCTTTCCTTTCTTCATCTGCAGCGATAGCGTGTCACGCTGCGGCGTATGAAAATGCCCGTTTGCGGCAGGTCGTTCCTCCTCCCGGGCCGGGCGCTCATTATTCCGGGCAACACTCTAGCCGATCCAAGCCATTTTCTCACCCTAAAAAAAGAGCCTGACCACGACAAAGCCTCCGATCAGGAGGATGAAGAAAAGAATGGTCAGCAGGTTGAAATAGCGCTCGATAAAGTGCCGGACCGGCGCCCCGAACTTGTAGATGAAGGCCGCGACCAGGAAAAAGCGGGCCGAACGCGAAAGAAGCGATACGAGAGAAAATGTGATGAAGTTTATCTTGAAAGCGCCCGCCGTTATGGTGAACAGCTTGTAGGGCAGCGGCGTGAAGCCGGCAGCCCCTACCGCCAGAGCGTCATACTGCTTGTACATGTTCTGCACCACCTCGTACTTGTCATGCAGTCCGTACCATTCAAGGATTTTAACGCCGACCGTGTCCATGAATCCCATGCCGAGGCCGTAGCCCAGCATACCACCCAGGACCGAACCCACGGCACAGATGGCGGCGTAGCGGAAAGATTTGCGCGGGGCGGCAATGCAGAGCACCATGAGAAAGATATCAGGGGGAATGGGGAAAAAGGAGGATTCGGCCACCGCGATGAAAAACAGGGCCCAGACACCGGTGGGCGACTGCACCCAGAGAAGGCACCGGTCGTAAATCTGCCGGATCCAGCCCAGTTTTGCTGTTTTCTTTTCCTCTGCCGATACCTGCATCTTCCTCGTTCCTACTGTTGCCGCCGGGGGTCAACTTGCGGCCTCAGCCGTTTTGCCAGCCGTGATCGCCGATAAGGCTCACAAAACGGACGTATTCAATGGTTTTTTCCACTATTTTCCCCTCTTTTTTGGTGACTTGCCGCAGGTCCTGCATCCCCCGGTCGCCGACCGGGATGACCAGGATGCCGGGGTCCGCCAGCTGCTCAAGGAGAGGTTCCGGAACCTGCGGGCCGCCGGCCGTCACGATAATTGCGTCGTAGGGCGCGTGTTCGGGCCAGCCATTGGTGCCGTCATCCAGCTTGGTGAGGATGTTGAGGTAGTGGAGCGAGTCAAACACCTTCCGCGCCTGGACAAGAAGGGAATCAATGCGCTCGACGGTGTATACCCTGGCGCAGAGCCGCGACAGAACGGCAGCCTGGTAGCCGGAGCCGGTGCCGATCTCCAGCACCGATTCATGCCCCTTCAGGTTCAGGGCCTGGGTCATCAGGGCCACGATGTACGGCTGGGAAATGGTCTGACCCCGGCCGATGGGAAGGGGGAAATCCCCATAGGCCTGGTCCTGCATGGCACCCTCGACAAAAAGGTGCCGGGGAACGGTGCCCATGGCCGCCAGGGTTGCCCTGTCGTGGATGTTCCTGGGGATTAGCTGCTCCCCAACCATCCTGGCCCGGGCTTTTGCAAAGTCAGATGTGGGTAAGGTCAATTCACAGGCCCGCCTTCCTCGAATTCCTCCTCGGTCATCTGGCGGTAAAAACAAGTCCGGACGAGGTCGCCCTCGAAAACCACCTTAACTGTGTCGTAATGCTGCTCTCCAAACTTCTCGCCGATATAAGGCGTTTTGCGCAGGGTATCCTTTTTCACCTGGTAATAGAGCCAGGATTCTCCGCCATCGGCCATCTCGATCTGCTGGTCGGGCGGGCCGAGGTAAGCGAGAACCCCTTCCTTCGTGGTTTTCTCCGGGGTGATAAGGACTGCGTCAGAGGCAAGATGCCTGACACTCTTATCGGCACAGCCGACCATTGCCAGGCAGAGCGTCACAAGGAGGGCTGCGGCCATCGTCAACAACTTTTTACTCATCCATCTTCTCCGGTAATGCGTTGGCGCCAGAAACAGGGGCAGGGAAGCCGCCCCTTTGGCTTCAGGGAGGGCAAGTCATTTTAATACTAAATAATATACCGATAGCGACTCTTTTTCAACAGATATGTCGTCGGCCAGTTCTGCTATTTTTTCGTGGCCCGCTCGAGAATTTTATAGCTCCGTTCCACCATCCGGCGCGGGTCGACCATGAGGCCCGCCTGGATAAGGGCATTGTCGAATACCTGCTCGATGACATCACCGGCAAACGCCTCGTCGGTGCCGCGCAGAATGGAGAGCTGCCGGATAAGTGGGTGGCCCGAATTGATCTCGAGGTTCTTGCCGCCCACACTCGGCAGCTGCTCGCCCTTTTCCAGCCTGGCGGCCTGCATCACCCTTTCCATGGTGCTTGTCATGTAACCGTCCGGGTTGACAATTATGGCGGGGCTGTCCACCAGCCGCTTGGAGACAATAACCTCCTTCACCCGCTCTCCCAGGGTTTTCTTGATCCAGGCCGTCAGGGAGGTGGCGACCTCGGGCTCCAGGGCGGCTTCGGCCTCCTTTTCGCCAGCAGCGTCCTGGCTCTTGATGGTCGAGAGATCCAGGTCGGCCCGGTCGGCAGAAACAAGCTTTTTGCCGTCAAATTCGCCGAGGTGGCTCATGACAAAGTCATCAATGGGCTCCAGGGTAAAGATGATCTCGATGTCCCTCTTCCGAAAGGCCTCGACGTAGGGGCCGGCTTCCGCCGCCGGGCGCGACGGCCCGTTGATATAGTAGATCTCCTCCTGGCCATCCGCCATCCGCTCCACATAGTCGGCAAGGGAGGTCAGGGATCCGGTCTCTGATTTTGACGACTCAAAGCGCAGCAGGCCGGCGATCTCATCCCGGTAGGCAAAGTCCATGGTGGCCCCTTCCTTGAGGTAGATGCCGAATTCGGTGAAAAACTTGTCATACTTTGCCGCATCCTCTTTTGCCTGCTCCGCCAGGAACTTCAGAAAGCGCTTGGTGAGCACCTGCCGCAGCTTGGCGACCAGGGCGGAATCCTGCAGGGCCTGACGCGATATGTTGAGGGGCAGGTCCTCGCTGTCCACAATGCCTTTCAGGAAACGGAGCCATTCCGGCAGGATATTTTCGCTGTGCTGTTCGATGAGCACTTTCTGACAGTAAAGGTTGACTCCAGGCTTCGTGCGGCCGAAGCCCAACCGCTCTATGTTCTCGCCCGGCACAAAGAGGATGGCATTGATTGCCAGGGGGGCATCGGCGGTGAAGTGCAGGCGGAACCGGGGGTCGTCAAAGGCATTGCCGATAAAGCGGTAAAACTCGGTGTACTCCTCCTCCTTGATCTCTTTTTTGCTGCGTTTCCAGAGGGCCTGCACCGTGTTGACCTTTTCCCCCTTGACGAGAATGGGGAACGGGGCAAAATTGGAGTACTGCTTGATGACCTGCTTGATCTTGTCTTCATTGGCAAACTCGTGGGCATCATCCTTCAGTTCGACAATGATCCTGGTGCCGCGCCGCAGCCCCTCCTCCGGTGTCAGGGTATAGCTGCCGCTGCCGTCCGAGGCCCACTCGTACCCTTCGGCGTCCGGCCTGTAGGAGCGGGTCAGGACCCGCACCCTCTTACCCGCCATGAAGACGGAATAAAAACCGACGCCGAACTGGCCTATTAGGCTGACATCGTTTTTGGCGGCCTCGGCCAGCTCTGCCAGGAAGGTATTCGATCCGGAGTGGGCAATGGTTCCGAGGTTTGCCTCCAGCTCTTCCCGGGTCATGCCGATCCCCGTGTCGGCGATGGTCAGCGTATGGTTTTCCGCGTCGACATCAATGGTAATCTCCAGGGGGACATGGCTGTCAAAAACCTTTTCCTCGAGGAGACTCTGGTGCCTGAACTTTTCCAGGGCGTCCGCTGCATTGGATATCAGCTCCCTGATAAATATGTCCCGCTCGGTGTAGAGCGAGTGGATGACGATATCGAGTAATTTCTTGACTTCCGCCTGAAACTCTTTTGTCTCTGTCCCGGTTTTTTGCTTGGCCATTCAGCTTCCTCCTATTATCTTTACCAGACTGTTTTGCATGTCAATTCCGGGAAAGATGATAATCATCATGGGCGCCCTGTCAAGAACCCGCCCGGAGAACCCGGCAGCGAACTATTTTCAGAAAAAGGAAACCACAGAGGGCAAACCAGGCTCATGAGAATCATTGCGGCCGGGGATATCCACATGGCCCCCGGTGATGTGGCAACCATACCGGGCATAGGCTCTGCCGATTTTATCATCATCACCGGCGACATCACCAACTATGGCACCAGCAGCGATGCGGCCGCGGTGCTCAACGGCCTGCGGGCCATAAACAGCTCGATCCTCGCGGTGGCAGGCAACCTCGACCAAAGGGATGTCGCCCGCTACCTCAAGGATATCGGCATCAGCATCCACGGCCATGGCAGAATACTTGCGGCGGGGCTCGGCATCATGGGGCTGGGCGGCTCCAATTACACTCCTTTCGGGACGCCGAATGAGTTCAGCGAGGAGGAGCTGGCGGACTTTCTTGCTGCCGGATTTGTTCAGATTGAAGGGGCAGATGACTTTATCCTCGTGTCCCACCCGCCGCCGCTGGGGACGAAAACAGACATGCTGGCAGACGGCAGGCATGTCGGCAGCAGGGCGGTGCGGCAGTTTATCGAGGCAAAACAGCCGCGCCTCTGCCTCACCGGCCATATCCACGAGTCACGCGGCACGGACTCTATCGGCAGAACCCTTGTTCTCAATCCGGGCATGCTGAAACACGGCGGCTATATTACGGTCACCTGCGACAACAACGGACTTGCCGCTGCCCTTAACCCTTAACATCACTCTTTGCGCCATGAAAAATTCCATAGACACGCTGATCATCGGAGCCGGCCTATCATGACTGAGCGTTGCCCACTTTCTGCAGAAATTTTTGCCCGAGGCCAGGATAACCATTCTGGAAAAGGGCTCCAGGCCCGGTGGCGCCATCCGTTCGTTTCACCAGGACGGCTATCTTGCCGAATGGGGCGCCCACGGCTTTCTCGACAATATTGAGGCGAGCAGGGAGATCCTGGCGGACACGGGCCTGGAGCGCGAGGCCCAGAAGGCGCCGCTGGATGAGTTTGTCCGCTATGTCTGCCTGAACGGCAAGCTGAACCTGGTTCCCCAGAACCCGAAAAAAATCCTGGCTTCAAACCTGGTCTCCCTGCCGGCCAAGCTCCGCGTCCTGGCGGACCTGTGGAAAAAACCGCGCCGGGAGGAGCAGAGCGTCGCCGAGTGGGCCGCCTACCGGTTCGGCCCCAACCTGCTGCCCTTTGTTGACGCGGTCCTGACCGGCACCTATGCCGGCGACCTGAACCGCCTCAGCATCGATGCCGTCTTTCCCGGCATCCGCGAAGTGGAGCTGGCAAAGGGCTCTGTTATCCGGGGGTTGCTGCAGAAAAGAAAGGCGGCGCGCAGCAAAGGGGGCGCAGCGCCGAAAAAGAGGCTGCCGGCCATGATCAGTTTTCCGCAGGGTATGGGCCGGTTGCCCGAGGCCCTGGCGAAGGACAGGGAGATTCTCTGTTCCGCCGGAGTCACCGCAGTCGACAAAAGGGAAGACGGCTGGGAGGTCAGGACCGCGACGCAGAGCTACCGGGCCCGTACCGTTGTCCTGGCCCTGTCGGTCAACCAGTCCCTTGCCCTTTTGCAGGGGTCGTCCGGCCTGACGAGCGAAAAACCGCCCATGGCGTCGATTCCCGAGGCCAGGATAGTGACCGTTGCCATGGGGTTCGACAGCAGCGCCCAAATACCCTTCGGCTTCGGCTACCTGGCCCCGGAACAAGAAAAGCGTTTTGCCCTCGGCGCCCTTTTTTCAACCCACATGTTCCCGGGCCGGGCCCCGACAGGCCACGTGCTGCTCGAAGCCCTCGTCGGCGGCAGGCGCCACCCGGAGAAGCTCGATCTGGACGATGACACCCTCGTGCAAAAGGCCTACGATGACATCAGACAGCTCATTCCTCTGCCGTCCCCTCCTGTTTTTACGAGGGTGCTGCGCTCTGACCACGGCATCCCGCAGCTGGAGCTCGGCTATCCTGCCCTCCTTTCCTGGCGCAACAGGCTGGTCGAAAACAACAGGGGGCTTTACGTCTGCGGTTTCGGCTGGGAAGGTATTGGCATCAATGACATGACCAAATCTGCCAGAACCGTGGCAGGGGCAATTGCGGCCGGTATCGCGGCAAAGGGGGAGACCGAGGTGAAGGGGGTCTACTTCTAGGGGCAGGCAGGGTTCAGGAGCCAGAAGACACCGTGAAAAACAGCTGAAAATTTTTCACGGCCGGATAAAAAACACGAACAGCCAGGCTGTTTAATGCTCACGGGAGGCAAACTTTTTTGTTTTCCGGGCCCTGGCCCCTGAACCCTGCCTGCCCGTATATTACTGCCCGAGCTTTTTTGCCAGCAGCTCCACCTGCCCCCGGATACTGCCGTTGCGGGACATGGATTCGGTAATCACCCGAACGGAGTGGAGCACGGTGGAGTGATCCCTGTTAAAGGCCCTGCCGATCTCCGCCAATCCCTCTTCGGTATACTTTCGTGCCAAGTACATCGAGACCTGCCGCGGAAAGGCGATCGCCTTCCTGCGGGAGCGCGACTGCAGGTCGGTGACGCTGACCCTGAACTGCCGGGCTATGAAATCCCGGATGGATTCAGCGGAATGGGCCTGGCTGCTGCCGATGATCTCCGCCACAACCTCCTTGGCCATGGCGAGGTCGGGATTCTTCTGCAGCAGGACAGACTTTGCCTTGAGGCCGACGATGGCGCTTTCGAGCCTGCGGATATCTCCCCTGACCGACTGGGCCAGGTATTCCACCAGGTCCTCAGCAAGGCTGAGCCTGGAATTTGCCGCCTTGCGCGCGATGATCAGCCTGCTTGTCTGCAGGTCAGGGGGGTTGATCGTTGAAATCAGGCCGGCCGACATGCGGGAACGGAAGCCATCGTCAATATTCTTCAGCGAGCGGGGCACAGCGGAACCGGTCAGGATGATGCGCTTGCCCGCCTTCATGAGGATATCGAGGGTTTCGTTGAGCTCCTCCTGGGTCTTGGTCTTGCCGGTCAGGCTCTGGACATCCTCGATGAGGAGGACATCGCAGTTATTGTGATACTTTGTCTTGAATTGGTCCATGGTGTTCGACCGGATGCGGGCCACCATCTCGGCGGAAAACTGCTGGGCGGTCATGTAGTAGAGCCGGGTCCCGGGGTAGCTGGTCATGATGTTGTGGGCGACGGCATGGGTCAGGTGGCTCTTGCCGAGGCCGGTGGAGGCATTGATATAGAGTGACGGGCCAAAAAAGGTTTCGCCGTTGGCTATGGCCTTGCAGGCGGTGTGGGCCAGAGCGTTGGAGTCCCCCACCATGAATTCCTCAAAGGTGTACCTGGGGTGAAGATTTTTGACATTTGAATAGATCTCGGGGATGGCAGGGAGGCGAAGCTGCTCCCGGGTGCTGTTTTCCGCAGGGGATTCGTCCCGGCCATGTGAGAGTGCCGGCACCACCGAGAGGGAGAGCTTTACCCCACCCTTGCCTAGCTGCACCAGGCTTTCCTTCATAACCTGCAGGTAGTTCTCTTTGACCCAGCTGCAGAAGAACTTATCCGGGCAGCCCAGCTCCAAAACATTTTCCCCTGCGCTGACACAGATCAGGGGCTCAATCCACAGGTGCTGAACCGGTTCCGGCAGCTTATATTTCAGCGTTTCTTTGACTTCGTCCCAAAGCATCAAGGCAGCCTCATCCCAAGCAGGTATCCGACGTACACATTCGGCCTATGATTTTTTTTGTTCCCAACTGCAGTGTTCCTTTCTCCATGGAACAAAAATGCGCTTTGCAGCTACAGGGGAAATAAGATGGCATTGATAAAGAGTGATGCACTTAAAAGTGAACTCAACAATTCCGTCTTAGGCATTTTTTTCTAATAGAAACTCGAATAGGCGTCAAAGACGATTTACGATGATTTTACTTTTTCGGGCTGCACTCT